>DASSIZ010000064.1 GCA_035691485.1 Terriglobales bacterium | reverse complement strand
CTGCTCCACCTCGAGGATGACGTCAATGGGAGAGGGGACGTTGAACCCTTCGCTGACCACGCGCAACGATTCGTAGATCGGTGGCAAGGCGGATTCGCTGAACTGCACGTCCACCGCCGGTCCGGCAACTTGAATGACTTTTCCGATATTTTCTGCCATAAGAAGCTCTGGCCTTTCGCCTTTGGCCTGAATCTGCTCAAATCCTGTACTGGCCGCTGGCCAAGTGCCAATGGCCAATGACGGCGCTATTGCGCCGCTGCGCCGCTAACGATCTCGATAATTTCCTTCGTGATCTTGGCTTGGCGCGCGCGGTTCATCGCCAGCGTCAGCTTGTCGATCATTTCGTCGGCATTGCTGGAGGCCGAGTCCATCGCGGTCATGCGGGCGGCGTGCTCCGCCGCGGTGGACTCCAGCATGGCCCGCCAGATCTGTACCGCCACATACTTCGGCAACAGGTCGCGAAACAGTTCTTCCGGCGGCTGCTCGTAGATGTAATCCACCTGTGCGGTGGCGAAGGCGGCGGCGCGACGGTCCATCTCGCTGGTGTCCGCCTCGCCGATCGAAACCCCGGCCGAGCGGGCTGCCTCGGCGCGCGCCTCGCGCTCTTCCTTGCTTGCCTCTTCCGCTTGCGCAACCGCCTGCTGCCCGATCTCGCCGATCGGCAGCACCTTCTCGACCACCAGCCGCTGCGCGATTACCGACTTGAACTCGTTGTAGATCACGTAAACTGCGTCAATTTCCTGTTTCGTGTAGCGGTCAATCACGCTCTCGGCAAGATCGCGTACGTACTCGAAACTCAGCTTCCCGAGCACGCCGATGTGCTCCGCGACAATTTGCACTCTGCCGGCGCGCTCTGCCTGTTCCGCAGTGGCGGTTGGGTAGCGGCGGCGCAGGAAGTCGCGCCCCTTGCGGCCGACGGCTTCGATGTCGACATTTTTCTCTCCGCCGGCTGCCAGGAAGCGCATCGCGGCTTTGATGATGTTGGCGTTGAACGCGCCCGCCAGTCCGCGATCGGCGGTCACCACGATCACCAGGCTGTTCTTTTCCGGACGCTCGGCGAGCAGCGGATGGCGCGGCTGGCCGCTTTCCGGATCGTAGATTTCCGCGCGCGACACCAGCGATTTCAGGACATTGGTCAGCATCTGTGCGTAGGGACGTGCCGATAGGGCGCGGTCCTGGGCCCGCCGCAGCCGCGCCGCCGAGATCATCTTCATCGCCTTGGTGATCTGGCGCGTGTTGCGCACGCTGCGTATTCGCCGCCGAATGTCGAGTATGTTGGCCATGACTTGCTGCCGTTTCCGGCTACTTCCGTGCTTTTGCCTTTGCCGGCGCGGGCTGCTGCGCCAGCGTTGCGTTCAGGATCGCCAGCTGGCGCGCTATTTCCAGCACTCCCAGAGCGGTCGCCTGCGCCACCTTGTCGCCGGCGCGGGCCAGACGCTTGGTGTCCTCGATTAAAGTCTCGATCTCCTGCAAGTCCATCCGGACCTCCAAGGTCAACTTGTGCAATTCGTCAATGACTCGATTACACAATCAACCTTTGCCCGCCACGGCCACCTGCCGCTCGCTGGCGAAGCGCTCTTTCGCCTCCTTGATGACCTTGGTCATGGCGGCTTTCAGCTCGTCATCGAGCACTTTCTTGTCCTCGATCTGCTTCAGCAGGCCGGCATGCATGGCGTCCACGTAGGAGTACAGCGCCTTCTCGAACTCGCGGCACTGCTCCACCGGAACGTCGTCGAGATGACCGCCGGTTCCGGCGAAGATGATCAAAATCTGCTTGGCAAAGGGCAGCGGTTTGTACTGGTCCTGCTTCAGGATTTCGACCAACCGCTGGCCGCGGTTCAGTTGCGATTGCGTGGCCTTGTCGAGATCGCTGCCGAACTGCGCGAATGCCGCCAGTTCGCGGTATTGCGCCAGCTCCAGTTTCAGAGTGCCCGCGACCTGCCGCATGGCCTTGATCTGCGCGCTGCCGCCGACGCGGCTCACCGACAGGCCGACGTTCACCGCCGGGCGAATGCCGGAGTTGAACAGGTCGGTTTCCAGGTAAATCTGGCCGTCGGTGATGGAAATGACGTTGGTCGGAATGTAGGCGGAAACGTCGCCCGCCTGGGTCTCGATGATCGGCAGCGAGGTGAGCGATCCGCCGCCATTCTTGTCGCTCAACTTGGCGGCGCGCTCCAGCAGCCGCGAGTGGAGGTAGAACACGTCTCCGGGATAGGCCTCGCGGCCGGGCGGACGCCGCAGCAGCAGAGAAATTTCGCGGTACGAAGCCGCGTGCTTGGAGAGATCGTCGTAGATGGTCAGCGCGTGCTTCTTGTTGTCGCGGAAATACTCGCCCATGGCACAGGCAGCGTAGGGCGCGATGTACTGCATGGGAGCGGGCTCCGATGCCGATGCCGCCACCACGATCGTGTACTCCATGGCGCCGTAGTCTTCGAGGATTTTGACCACCTGCGCGATCGAGGAGCGCTTCTGCCCAATGGCGCAATAAATGCAAATCAGGTCGCGGCCCTTGTTGTTGATGATGGTATCGAGCGCGATCGCGGTTTTGCCGGTCTGCCGGTCGCCGATGATCAATTCGCGCTGGCCGCGGCCGATGGGAATCATGGCGTCGATCGCCTTCAACCCCGTCGCCATGGGCTGGCGAACCGGCTGCCGGTCGATGACGCCGGGCGCGATCCGCTCCACCGGAAGATATTCCGTGCTGGCGATCGGCCCTTTATCGTCGATGGGAACGCCGAGCGCGTTGACTACTCGCCCGATGAGGTTCTCGCCCACGGGCACGCTGGCAATGCGGCCGGTGCGCTTGACCTCGTCGCCTTCCTTGATTTCCGTGTACTCGCCGAGCAGCACCACGCCGACCTGCGCTTCTTCCAGGTTCATGGCGATGCCGGCCACGCCGTGCGGGAATGAGAGCAGTTCGCCGGCCATGGCCTTTTCCAGGCCGTAAACCCGCGCGATGCCATCGCCCAGCGAGATGACCGTGCCGACCTCATCCACGGCGATGTGCGATTCGTAGTTCTCAATCTGTTCGCGTATGAGTTTCGTGATTTCGTCTGCTTTGATTTGTGCCATAAAACCAGCTTTTAGCTCTTAGCTGTTGGCTCCAGCTTGTTTTCAGCGTGAGCTTGATTTTTCCTGCTGTGAACAATCATTCCTGCCAACAACGTGACTGCGATCCCTGGACTGCGTCCGCTCAGAGCTGATAGCTAAGAGCCTTCCGTCAACTGCCCCTTCATTCTCTGCAACTGGCCTTTTATCGAACCGTCATAGATCGTGCTGCCGAGCCGGACAATGGCGCCGCCAAGAATATGGCGGTCAATCGCGTAATGGGCGCGGACTTTCTTGCCCGTCATCTCGGCGACGCGGCCCTCGAGCGCGCGTTTTTCCTGCTCCGCCAGCTCGCGCGCGCTGGTGACTTCCGCCTCCGCAAAACCCAATCGCGCATCTAACTCGCTCTCCACCTCGCGCGCGATCTCCGCCAACTGTTCGATCCGGCCATGGTCAATCAGCACCGCGACAAAATTCCTCACCGGCTTCGACACCTGTTCCCGCGCCACGATGGCGTCCAGCAATCTGCGCTTCTGCTGGGCGGGAATGGACGGGGTCCGCCAGATGCGCTGCAAGGTCGGATTGCTCTTGACGATCGCAACCAGCCCGTACAATTCCGCGATCATGGTTGCCGCCGTGGCGTGCATGTTGTCCACCGCGTCGGCAAAAGCACGCGCGTAGCGGCTGGTGATCACCGCCATCTACTTGCCCTCCTTGCCAGCGCCGTTTTTCCCCAGCTGCCCGACAAAGCTTTCGACCAGGGCGCGGTCGGTGGCGGCGTCAACCTGGATGCGCTTTTCGGCAAGCGAAATCGCCAGTTCCGCGGCATAGGCCTTCAACTCGCGCTGTGCCACGCGGAAGGCGGCCCCAACCTCTTGCGCAGCTGATTCCACGACTTTGCGGGCGTCTTCCTCGGCGGCCGCCTTGATGCGCTGCTCTTCCGCCACCGCTTCAGCGTCGGCCTGCGCTCGCATCTCGGCAACTTCGTTGTCCAGCTTGGCCAGGCGGCTTTCGATCTCGCCCAAACGCCGGGCGGCGTCGGCGCTGGCGCGCTGCGCCTCCTCCATCGTTTTTCGGATGGCTTCGGTGCGCGAGCGGAACAACCCCGGAAGCTTGGACCTCACGAACCACAGGACCGCGCCCGCAATGACCGCGAAGTTCAGTGCAATGGCAAGCCAATAAGCAGCGTGAAGGCTGAGCCCGGTAATTCTGGCAAGCAACTTCACCGACGCCGACTGCTTGAACTCTGCATTCTCTTCGCCTGCGGCCGCCTCGGAGGCCTCCGCCAACTCCTGGCCGGGAGTCTCGGCCTGGGGTTCGGCCCTGCGATGTTGCTCGCCGGCAGGCTTGACCGGCTCGGCCGATTTCGGCGGCGGCACTTTCGGCCCCGGAGATTTTTCCTGAGCCACCGCGGCGCCTGTGAGCAGCAGAACACCGAACAGCGCAAGCGGGATGAAACGCGGCACTCTGGCGGCCTTCATTGCCCACCGCCGGCCGGAGATTGCGCCACCGCCACAGGCTTCAGGATGGCACGGATTACCTCGCCCGCCAGCCGGTCGCTTTCTGGGAGCAGTTGCCGCTTGGCCGCTTCCAGTTCTTGACTGACGTGACTCCGCGCCTGTGCCACCTGTTGGCGGGCGCGTTCGCGCGCTTCGGCCATGGCGGTTGCTCGCGCCGCCAGCGCCTTTTGCCGCCGCGCTTCCTGCGCTCTGAAAATCGCCATGCGTGCTTCCCGGAGCCGCTGCTCGTACTCGCTGGTCTTGGCTTCGGCGGAAGCAACGTCGGCACGCGCCTTCTCAATCGCGCCTTCCGTGCGTTGGTAGCGCTCGTGCAATACCTGCTCCAGCCTGCCGTGAACGATCAGGCGGTAGGAAAAGAAGGTGACCAAAAACAGCAGAATGGTCGGAATCGATCCGAGCAGTAATCCGCCTAATTGTCGGAGCGTCTCATCCATTTCGATGGGTAAACTGGGCTAGCGAATGATGGCTTCGTGAACTGACAAAACTAACACTCGGTCAGAGTCGCTGTCAACGCGCATTCGATTGATTTTGAACGGACTTCAACGCGTTCTCTGGGTGGCGTTTCCCGTGCTGCACCGGGACCGGGCAGCGGGCCGGACTAGGTGCAAAATCTTGCGGTTTACCTTGACTTCGGCACCCAGAGGGTTAACATATAAGTATCACCTCCGATCCGATTCAGGATCGAATGGGCCTGTTGGTAAGGACACGTCACCGCTCCTTGGCAACGGGCCCATTTTACTTCTCGTGGTCGGTGATTCGTTCGGTTCCAACCCCGTTGAATGAGCTCCGGATCGCGTCATAGGCTAACCCCCGAGTACCGATCACCCACTACCGATCGCCGATCACCGACGCCAATCACCGATTTACCACAAATCTCCCCACCTTCCTGACCACACTCTCCGGCGCCTGCGCCTCCATGTCCACCATGCCGTCCCGATAGCGCCGGGAACAGATGCGCGCGCGCGCTTCCAGCATGGCCAGCGCCTTGCCCTCCGATTGTGGCACCCGCAAACGTACCTGTTGGACGGGGTCTTCCTCCAGCAGCTGGTCGATGCGCTCCAGCAGCCCATCCAAGCCGTGCCTGCGCAGCGCCGAGACGTAAACGGTGTGCGCGTCGCCGCGCAGGCGCTCGCGTTCCCCCTCCGGCAGCACGTCGATCTTGTTGACCACCTGCAGCCGCGGCTTCTTGTCCGCCACCAATTCGCGCAGCACCTTCTCCACCTGCGCCGCCTGCTCCTGCCCAAGCGGGCTGCTGGCATCCGACACCTGCAGCACCAGCGATGCGCGCTGCACTTCTTCCAGCGTGGCGCGAAAAGCGGACACCAGCGTGTGCGGCAGGTTGCGGATGAATCCCACCGTGTCCGACAGCAGCACCTTGCGCTTCGAGGGCAGCGTCACCCCGCGGATGGTCGGATCCAGGGTGGCGAACATCTTGGACGACTCCAACACCCCCGCCTGCGTCAGCGCGTTAAACAGCGTTGACTTGCCGGCATTGGTGTAGCCGACCAGCGCCACCGTCGCGACCGGAACCGATTCCCGCCTCTGACGCTGTTGCGCGCGAATCCTGCGCACGTTGTCCAGCTGCTGCTGGATGTGCCGGATGCGGCGGAAGATCTTGCGCCGGTCGGTTTCCAGCTGCGTTTCACCGGGACCGCGCGTGCCGATGCCGCCGCCCAACTGCGACATCTCGACACCGCGCCCGCCCAGCCGCGGCAGCAAGTACTGGAGCTGCGCCAGCTCCACCTGCTGCTGCCCTTCTCGCGTGCGTGCATGCCGGGCGAAGATGTCGAGGATGAGCTGGGTGCGGTCAATGACTCGCGGCTTCACTTCGTTTTCGATGTTGCGCTGCTGCGACGGGGAGAGGTCGTGGTCGAAGATGATCAGGTCGGCGCCCGACATGGCCGCCGCACCGGCAATCTCTTCCAGCTTGCCGCGCCCGATCAGCGTCGCCGGGTCAGGCTTGTCTTTGTGCTGCAGAAATTCCCCGACCACCTCGGCGCCTGCGCTGGTCGCCAGCTCCTTCAGTTCCGCCAGCGATTCTTCCGCGCTGAACTGCGGCGGGCGCGCCGATTTCGCTTCCGCCGGAACCAGGGACGCGTCCCGCGCCGCTCGCGCCGATGGAGGAACGGCTCCGTCCTCGCGCTTCGAGCTTATATGTGCTTTTACCCGGTAATCGAGCCCCACCAGGAAGACGCGCTCCGCTGCATCGCGACTGCGAGTTTCGTGAGGCGCACGGCGGCCCCGAAGCCGTTCCAGACTGCGTTTGTTATCGGGGCCGCGCAAGGAAGCAGTTACCCTTCCGTGCCGGACGGCGTGGTGACCTGCTCGCCGGGATGTGCTGGGGCCGGCTTGGTTTCACCCGGCATTGGCCGCAATTCATGCCGCTCGATTGGGTGCGCGCTCTTGCCCATCACCACCGTCGAAATCGCATGCTTGAAGATGAGCTGCTCCTGGTTGTTGGTTTCGAGCACGACCGAATACTTGTCAAACGACCGGATGCGTCCCGTCAGCTTCACCCCGCTGAGCAAATAGATGGTGATCGTCGCTTTGTCTTTGCGGGCGGTGTTGAGAAAGGAATCCTGGATGTTCTGCGCCGGCTTGTCCATCTGCCGATCTCCTTTTGTCAAAGAACCGACACGCCCCCAACACGGGGCCGAGGCTCCCACCAGACCCAAACAGCGCCCCTACGATACGGCGGCCTGCGTCGCTTTTCAACCTCCGGAACATTATTTTTGCTCTGCTAGAATTCCCGTGCTCCCGTCGCGGGCAGAAGATCCGAGTTCGTGCCCCGGCGCTCCGCGCCCGCTACTCGCAGGAGGATTCGTGCCCATCGCGCCTGCCATCGCCGTCTTCCAGGTCCACGTTTCACTGCCCGAAGGGAGTGCCGCCAACGTCCTGATGCTGGTTCGCTGGATCCATTTCCTGGCCGGCATCACCTGGATCGGGCTCCTCTATTTTTTCAACCTGGTGAGTGTTCCCTTGCTCAAGGAATTGGACGGTCCAACCCGCTCCCGCGTGGTTCCCCCGCTGATGACGCGCGCGCTGTGGTGGTTCCGCTGGGCCTCGGTGGTCACCGTGCTGGCAGGAATTTCCTACTGGATGAACATCGTCACCACCGATGCGCGCAACGGCAATGCTTCGCCCGGCACCGCCATTTGGAGTTTCTTCCTGATCTGGACGGTGGCTTTCGCCATCGAAATGGGCGCGCTGATGTCGCCAGCCGAAGTCTTGCGCAAAGGCGCCGTATTCGGCCTCATCTGCGGTGTCGCCGTCTTCGCCGCGGCTTACCTCTACCTGGCGATCAACAACGATGGCTGGGAGAGCAATCGTCTGCTCTCTATCGGCATTGGCGGCGGCATCGGATGGTTCATGATGTTGAACGTCTGGGGCGTGGTCTGGCGCATGCAGAAGAAGATCATCCGCTGGACTTCCGAGAATCCCGGCGGCGCCATGCCCCCTGCCTTGGCAAAACAGGCGCGCCTGGCATTTCTCGCCTCGCGCTTGAACTTCGTGGTGTCGTTCTTCATGCTGTTCTTCATGGGCGCAGCCAGCCATTACCCCATGTTTGGCAAATGAACCTGCAGGAATTCCAGCGCGGTCTGGAGTTGTTCAACTCGCGCGAGTATTTCGACGCGCACGAAGTCTGGGAAGACGTGTGGCGCGCTGCGCCCGCGGATGAGAAAAAATTCCTGCAGGGGATGATCCAGGTGGCGGTCGCGCTGCATCACCACGGCCGCGGAAATCTCCGCGGTGCGCGCTCGCTGCTCGCCCGCGCGCTGCGCAATCTCTCCGATTATCCGGAATCCTACGCGGGCGTGGATCTAGCGGGGATTCGCTCCACCATCGCCCAGTGCCAGGGCGCTCTCGACCTTGCCGGTCCTCTGCCTCCACTGCGGATTCCGCTCTCCTGAAGCCTGTGGCCTCAAGCCTGGCGCCTTGAGCTCCGCTTCCACCAGGTTGCGATAATGCGCCGTCGCGTACCGCAACCTGGTTTCCTCCTGCGAACCGCGCATCGAAAACGCCGCCATCGCGCAATACGCCATGCGAAAAACACTGTAGGCGAGCAGGTACGCTTCCACCCGTGAGCTAACATCGTCGCCGCTGCGTTTCCGGTAGTGCGCCAGCATGAAGTGGGCCGCCGCCGACGTCATTCCCCACTCCACGATCGCGCCGGCAAGATCCCAAGCGATGTCCACCGGCCCAGGGAAAAAATGATCATCACCGTGAGTTGCGCCATCGGTCTTGATTAACGCCCCAGCGGGCGTGCTGATCCACTCGTGCGGCAGCATGCGGCCGTCGGCAATCACCAGCCGCTCGGTAGGGAGCGGCGGCACTCCGCTCGCCATGCGGCTGCCGAATTCCTCACCAACATTGAAGCGAACCATGGCGTCGAGCTGCGATGGCTGCGTCCGGGCACTTTCGAACTCGACCGCGCGCAGCGCGCAATAATCTGCCACGCGCTCCAGCACGGCGGCCGAAACCCGCGCCGCATTCATCGGGCGGCCCTCCACCATCTCCAATTCGCTGAACCCGCAACTATGGGCCACCAGCCGCGGACCAAACCCGGCTTCGCCGAGTCGTCGCGCCCGATCTGCAACAGTGCTGCCGAAGCGGCCAATGCCGTGGAACTTGAACATCCGCCGTTCATCGCGAGAGAGGAACTTCAGCCGCTCCATCTGGGTCCATGACGACGGCCAGTGCGACTCCTCGCCATAAAACCGCTGCCGCCACTCCCCGCCGCCCATGTACGGTCCGCGGTCGGCGGGCGTGCGCCGGGTGGATTCAACCACCTTCGAATGAAATGACCGCCAGCGTGACGCGCCATCACGGGCGGCCAGTGACTCAGGGTCGGCGTAGCGGCTGCACAGGAAAGTGATTCGTTCGCGCGCTATGCCTGCCGCCAGCAGCGCGTCGCCCACCGACAAGAACGACGACCCGCTGATTCCCGGCCCTTCATCCACAACCAGAAATTCCGCCGCGGCGGCGCGACGCGCCCCGATCCAGCGCAGTTGGTCCGGTGAAAACGTGGTTCGCCGATCATACGGATGCCCCACCGGACGAACCGTGATCCTTTCCGCCCGCGCACCTCGCCGCTGCAGCGCCGCCGCCACCACGGCGCTCAACGTGGTTCCGATGCTGCGGATTCCAATCAGCGCCGCTTGACTCTCCGGGAGCGGAGCGCTGTCGGCAAGATCGGCAAAATCGAGCGGATGGACCGCGTAATAGGCGAAGCCTTCCGGCGGCGAGACTGTAATGACATCAGGAACCGAAATTCGTTCGAGTGTCTTCCTCGCGGCGCGCAGCCCTGCAAGGCTGCCGGGCAATCCCACCAGCGCAGCCGCGACGCTGCTGTTAATGCTGGCGGCCAGCGGCGCATCGGCAGCGTCGGCGTCGGCCAGCGCGCATTCCAATTCTCCTGCGCGCAGCAGCGCGTCCACCAGCCGGTCATGAGAGGGTGAAGCATGGGCGGGAAGCGAGGCCTGCAATTCCGCAAGCGAAGTTTTCCCGCTGGCGGTGCTCCGCCCTTCGCGGAACACCCACATGTTGCACGAATTTCTTGAGGCCATCAGGCGACTTTCTTGCTCTTGCTGCCCTTGGCGCCGCGCTCCGAGCGGGCTACGTCCCCATCTTTGTCGATGAAATAGAGGAAGCGGTTGTCGCGTTCCACCGCGTTTTCCACCAGCACCTGGGAGTCGCCTTCTCCCGATTTTGGTTTCTGGCAGATGTTGCCGTTGCCGTCGATGAAATAGAGATATTTCTTGTAATCCCGCGGCAGGTTCAACTTTTTGACTTTTTCGGCCATATTACGAACTCCCGGAAGTTGGATTCCTCACCGGAACCAGCCGATGCCCGCTCTGAAAAACTCCCCGACACGGGTCAATGCCGCAAAGGCCTTGGGGACCACCCGCCGCATGGGTTGGTGGGAGGACTTGCTTATTTGCGCCGGCGCGCCGGCTTGGCTTGCGCCTTCGCCTGTTCTTCCTCCGGTGAGAGCACTCGGCGAACAATCGGGCCGTTCAGCTTGTACTTCCGCTCCGTGGTTTTGCCGTCGTCGTCTTTCACTCGCAACGTAAAGGCAGGCAGCACGCCCTCTTTTCCGAAGTCCGCGGTGCCCACGGTTACCGGAAAGACGCCCACCAGTTTGCGCTCGCGATACGCGGTTTCATAGCGGTGGCGTTTCACGTTCCAGGTGAAAATCCGCGCCTGGTCGAAGTCCCACGCCAGGCCGTCCTTGTTTTCCGTCAGCAGCACCAGGTACTGGGAAACCTTCTTCTCCCCGTCCGCAACCTGGTTGAGCACAAAGTAGGCGACTATTCTCTGCCCTTCGGAATACTGTGCGATCTCTAGCGGCACGTCCAGATCCACCATGCGCGACAGTACCCAACCCGTATGCCCGGCCGGGTCGCGCACCAGCAGCCAGTCTTCACGAGATACCGGTGTCTCCTCCGACTTCGCCGCCGCCTTCTTGGCTCCCGGCTTTTCTATCTTGGGCTGGGAAGGATTGACCCTGGTTTGCGGCTTTTCCGCCGTTTCGCGCTTCAGCACTTCAACCTTGGCTCCGTCCGGCATCTGGAACAAGTGCTCGGAGTCGCGTCCAGCGGTGAGGTGCATGTTGAGGGTCACGCGCGTGGTCCCATGTGCCTGCACCGGGTACTTCGCATTTTCCCGGGCGAGCTTCTGAAACCCGTCATAGACGCTGGCGTCTACCACGTAGCGCTCTTCGATCCAGCCAATCTCGCCGCGCTCGGTCTTCACTTTGAGAAACCGGCGGCTCTTCTCCAGCACCTCGACCCGCTCCGCGTTGTGTACCACCCCGGCCTTGCTGTACACGGCTGCGATGCGGTCGCGCAGGTTCGCCTGCGGTACCGACACGTAAGCGATCTCCGCCTGCTTGCCTCCGCCTCGCTTGCATGCCGGCAGAGACAATAAGGCCATGAGCAGGATGGCGCCGAGAACGCTCGCCACGCGCCGGATTTGGAATCTCGGGACCACGTTCAACTGGTTCGACTATATCGCAGCCGGGGCATCGTCTCTGTAAGGTTCGACCATCGCTCTTGCGCTCGGAAGATTGGCAAAGGTAGAGGCGGAAGGGAATAATTTTGGGCCTCGGCGATTCTGAACGCTATTGTTGCCCTGCGCAAGATTGGAACGCAGGGCAAAAGGGCCAACGGTCGAGTCGATGGTAGTCGGCAAAAAATATACTAATGTGCAGACCACCAACAATTAACCGCTGACCCTTTAAGCTAGGCGGCGTCTTGTTCGGACGCGCGGTTGGATGAGGTTGCACTCGCCACTGGTTCGGAAGTAGCGGCCGGTGGCACAGCAGAGTCCGGCTTCGGGACCGGCGCGTTCTCTGCACTTCCCCTCGGATGAAGCCGCATCTTGCGGCGAAGCCGCGCTTCGGCGTCATCCCAAGTTTCCCGCGCTTTTTCGAGACCCCGGTGGGCCGCCCCCCGACCGTGCTCCTCGGCTTTCCGGAGCTTGTCGATAAGGCCCATATTGGTTCCCCTTTGGTATTTCGCAGCGTTGAGTTGGATGCCAGGCAACCTCTATGGGAAACTGCTGGCCGGCAACTCCGTCCGGCAGCAACTCTGGCTATTCCCTGCTGCTCGCGGCTGTACGGAAGTGGGTACCCCACTGCAGTCCGTCTTTTGGCTTGAGTGGGAATCGCGCAGGGGACTAAGCTGCACTGTTCCCGATGCTGCCCTTCAAGATCGTTTATAGCGATGCCTATTACTTGCCCATTGGGGAACACGTATTTCCCGCAGGCAAGTACCGCCTCGTGCATCAGCGCCTGCTCGAGAGCGGACTTGCCGAACCCGCCGACTTCATCGCGCCTCACCCAGCCGAGGACCGCGACATTCTCCTCGTTCACGGCGCCGATTACGTTTACAAGCTGCAGACCGGCACGCTCACCGCCCGCGAAGAATTGCAGATGGAAATCCCTTTTTCCGAAGAACTGGTTGACGCCTTCTGGCTCGCCGCCGGGGGATCCATTCTGGCGGGTCGATGTGCGCTCCAGGACGGCATCGGCATCAACCTTGGTGGCGGCTTTCACCACGCCTTTCCCGATCATGGTGAGGGCTTCTGCATGATCAACGACATTGCCGTCGCCATTCGCCGCCTTCAAAAAGACAAAAAAATCGAGCGCGCCCTGGTCATCGATTGCGATGTCCACCAAGGCAACGGCACGGCCGTTATCTTCGGGAGGAAGCGGGCGCTGGAGCTGGCGGCGCAGCCGCTGCCGTCGGCCGGCGCTCCAACTTTGCGCACTACCGAGCACGGTTCCATTCGCGAACTCCCCGCCGACGGCGCCGACGTCTTCACCATCTCGCTCCACCAGGAGAACAATTACCCCACGTGGAAGCCGCCTTCATCGATTGACGTGAACTTGCCCGACGGCATCGGGGACGAGCCTTATCTGGGCTGGCTCGATAACGCCGTCAGCTCCGCGCTGCGCCGCTTCGAGCCGCAATTGATCAGCTACGTCGCCGGCGCTGACCCTTACCAGTACGATCAGCTCGGCGGATTGCAACTTAGCGTTGGGGGTCTGAAAAAGCGCGACCAGTTCGTCTTCCGCATGGCCAAAACGCGCGGCATCCCGGTAATGGTCACTCTCGCCGGGGGCTACGCGCTGGACCTGAACGACACCATCACCATCCACAGCAATACGGTGGCGGCGGCCAAGGAAGTATTCGGCAGTTGAGTCAGGCGGCGTGGGACATCGTCCCGAACGTCTCCGGCTTCTTGCCTTGGCCGTTCCCGTTGCTGTGCAGTTGCGTCAACAGGCAGCGCCGCGCTTCCGTGCAGCTGGTGACCATCACGTCGGTCCCCTTCTCGCACCAGGAGCAAGTCCAGCACGCCGGTTTCTTGCGAACCATGGTTCGCTCGTGCTGGCAGAACGCCGCTTTGACCTGGTTGGTCAGCGCATTGGGATAAGGCAGCACGTCGACACAGTAACTCGCCTGGCATCGCAAGCCAATGCCCGTCACAGTCTCTAGGGTGATTCGGCGGCAAGGAAAATTTCGGCTTTGGGAAGGGAAAATCCGGGTTTGGGAACGCGACCCGATTGCGGCCGATGCTGCGGCTGTCATTCGAACGTTTGTCCTTCCCATCCCACAGGCGTATTCTGCGTTTCTTCACTGGGGTGAGGAAATGCCCAATCCGAAAACAGCGCTGAAGCCTCCCAAACCTGCTATTCACAACGGTTGGGTTCGCAAGTCGGAACTCGACGCCTGGCTCGACCGCTGCCTGCCGGTGCCGACGCAGGTGATCTCCAACGAAGAGTACACGCCCATTCCGCAGACTCCCGAGCAGAAGCGGCTGGAGCGGGAAATCATCGCCGGGGCCGAACGCCAGGCGCGGCGGCTCGGCACGGACCGCAGAAGTTTCCTGAAATCCTCGTGCGGCATGGCGTTGGCCTTCGCGGCCATGAACACCGTTTTCGGACGCATGTTCACCGTCGAAGCCGAAGAATTGTTCGAGTCCGCCGCAGTCGACGCAAACAAGCTCAAGACTTTCATCTTTGACATCCAGACTCACCACGTCGCCATGCCCGAGCAGGCGCCCCACGCCGATCAGGAATTCCTGAACGCGGTGGTCGGCATGCGCAACATGGCGCGCAAAATCAATCCCGCATTAAAAGATCGAACTGCGCATATCGAAGATGCCTACATCGAGAGTTACATCAAGGAGGTGTTTCTCGACAGCGACACCGACGTGGTCGCGCTCAGCGCTCTGCCGGGATCGTCGGAAGAGACCGACGTCCTCACGCCGGAAGTCATCTTCAAGAGCAAGACCTGGATTAACCAACTGACCAGTTCGCCGCGCGTCATCAGCCACGGATATTTTTCGCCCGACCTCGGCAACGAGAATCTCGACCTCATGGACGCGCAGTTATCGAAGCTGAAGATTAACGCCTGGAAGGGCTACACCGGCGTTGCTCGCGCCAAGGGGAAGGCAGGCTGGCGCCTGGATGACGAGAAGACCGCTTACCCCGCCTTGGAAAAAGCCGTGAAGCAGCGCGTGAAGAACATCTGCATCCACAAGGGGCTGCCCTTCCCCGGCGATCCCGAATGGTGGAGCCCGATGGACGTGCCCAAGGCCGCCAAGGATTTTCCCAACCTGAATTTCCTGGTCTACCACTCCGGCTTCCGGGGACCGCAGGACGCGCTTGCCGCCGCCAAAGGCGAGTTCCGCACCGAGACCTACATTCCTTGGACCTCCGATATCTGCGCCTGGAAGAAGAAGAACCCCGAGATCAAGAATATCTACATGGAAATGGGCAGCACCTTCGCCCTCATGGTCTCCACCAGTCCGCTGCTCGCCTCCTATGTGATGGGCATGATTATCGACGCCTTCGGCTCCGACCACGTGCTCTGGGGAACTGATTCCATCTGGTGGGGCTCGCCACAGTGGCAGATCGAAGCCTTCCGCCGCCTGGAAATGCCCCCGGATCTGCAAAAGCGCTTCGGCTACCAGCCGCTTACTCCGGAGGTGAAACGCGCCATCTTCGGCCTGAACGCGGCGCGCGTCTACGGCATCGATCCCAACGAAAAAATCAACCCGCTGCCGGCCGATTACCTGCAGCGTCTGCGCAAAATGTACAAAGCCTCCGGCATGGCAGAGCCCAGCAATACCCAGTATGGCTGGGTCCGAGCATCGATTTGAAAGGGCACGCTGTGCCCTCGCGTGTGCTGCACAGCGAACTCTAAGAGTTCTGTGGTGTCTTTCTTGCGTAAATATCGCCTTCTCTGATACTTGGACAGTGACCTCCGGTTGCGTGACGTTTTACCTCCGGTGCATTGGATTTGGGGCCGGCGGTCTGGCATCTTTCTCACCATAGGAGGCCAGCCATGGTCACGCGAAACGATTGCTTACCATTTGTCCCTGCCACGCGAATTCAGGACAGCGTGTCCGCCTCCCTGGAAAAGCGTGCCCTGATCTGGATGGCGGAGCGCACTCCGCAGTGGATCAATTCCGATCACCTCACTGCGCTCGGCTTTGCCGGTCAGGCGCTGGCAGGAGTTTTCTACGCCGCCGCGCGCTGGGACCGCCGAGCGCTGCTGGTTGTGATCCTCTGCCTGGCGGTGAACTGGCTCGGCGATAGCATGGACGGCACTCTCGCGCGTGTTCGCGGCCGGCAGCGGCCACGCTACGGCTTCTACGTGGACCACATCATCGACACCTTCGCCGCCTTTTTCCTCATGGGCGGCATGGCACTTTCCGGCTACGTTCACCCCGCCATCGCCGCCGGCATGCTGGTCGCGTTTCTGATGCTGTCCATTGAGGTCTACCTTGCCTCCTACACGTTGGGAACTTTTCGCCTCTCCTACGGCAAGCTGGGACCGACTGAAATCCGGATTCTGCTGGTGATCGGAAACATTGCGCTGCTGTACCGGCCGGTGGTGAAGCTGCACGGCATTCAGTTCCGGCTTTTCGACGTGGGCGGTACGGTGGCCATCGCCGCGATGACGGTCATGCTAGTGGTGTCGAGCATCACACACTCTCTGCGCCTTTATCGCGAGGAGCGAATGCCTTGAACGCTTCGACACCACAGCACGTACGCTGGCTGAAGTTTTCTTTTGTCGGAGCCATTGGGATTGGGGTGCAACTGGGCGCGCTGTCCCTCTTTATCCGACTGCGTCTCCCGTACCTGCCGGCGACCGCCCTGGCGGTGGCATGCGCCGTGCTTCACAATTTCATCTGGCATGAGCGCTTCACTTGGGCCGATCGCGCGCAAGGCACGGGGCCGGCAGAGATACTGGTTCGGCTGCTGCGATTTTGCCTGGCCAATGCCGCCATTTCGATTGTCGGAAACCTGCTGCTGATGTGGTGGCTGGTCGGGCAAGCGGGGCTTCCCGTCCTGCCCGCCAACCTGATCAGCATATCCGCTTGTTATGCGGCGAATTTCCTGGTCAGCGACCGCTGGGTGTTCCTGGTCCCGAAAGCTCAATTCCCGGATGTCGACGCGCGCTCGCCCATCAGCAGCAAGGTCCGTTGGGAAAAAGGCACGTAGAGCAGCGCCGCGGTTGCTGCTAGTGCGCCGCCCCAGCCAATCTTGGACACCAGCAAGAACGGCGCGAGCGCCCATATCCCATCCAGCACAATGACCACGGGAAAAAGGCGCGTAAACTTCCGGCTGACCTGCCAGACATTGAATGCCGCCGCGCTCAACAGGAACAGGCGAATGGGCACGCCAATCACCGCCGTAACCACCACCACGACGAGGAGCCAGGGGGATTGTCCGAATGCCTGGTCGAGGGCTCGATCCACGGCGTGCAAGCGCGTAAGCGCGACGACATAAAACACCAGGTACATGATCTGGATGAGCGCGAACAGCGCTCTCACATATCCCCGCGGAACGGGAGGAACGTCGGCAGGACGAGTAAGAATCGCAAAGCCCGACCCACCTTCGCTGGATGCCGCGGCGGGTTCCGTCGGGCTTGCAGGGACACTGGCAAGTTTGTTGTCGAACCGCTGGACAGGGGCGATGAAACGATAGCCGCGGCGCGCCAGGGTCTCGATAAATCGAGGATTGGTCGCCGCATCGCCCAGCGCCTCGCGCAACTTGGTGATGGCGGTGTTGAGACTGTGATCGAAATCCACGAAGGTGTCGCCGCTCCACAATTTCTGGCGCAGATCTTCGCGTGTCACCAGTTCGCCGGGCCGTTCCAGCAGGACCATGAGTACGGCAAAGGGCTGGTCTTGGAGGCGTACGCGGGCGCCGGCCTTGCGCAGTTCGCCGGTCGCGCAGTCGGCTTCGAAGATGCCGAACCGGTAGAGGCCGGGCTGTCTCGAAATCAGCATGGGGCGCTCGGTCATGTTACCCCACGTGTTGGGTCTATGACTCGTGTAGCCTGTTCTGGAGAAGCTACTTTCCACTCCTTGATAGAATCAAAGCTCAGATATGTTTGAGAACCTTACCGACAAGCTGCAGCGCGCCTTCAAAAACCTGCGCGGCCAAGGCAAGCTCACCGAAGAGAACATCCAGGAGGCGCTGCGAGAAATCCGCTTGGCCCTGCTGGAAGCTGACGTCAACTTCAAAGTCGTCAAGGAATTGATCGACCACATCCAGGCCAAGGCGGTCGGCCAGGAGGTCATGACCGCGCTTTCTCCCGCCGAGCAGGTCATCAAGATCGTTCGAGACGAACTCGTCGAGCTCCTCGGCCACGATACCGCCAAAGTGAAGTTCGCCTCGCAACCGCCCAGCGTCATCCTGATGGCCGGCCTGCAAGGTTCCGGCAAGACCACCACCTCGGGCAAGCTGGCGCACTGGCTCAAGAAGGGCGGCCATCGTCCGCTGCTGGTCTCGGTTGACGTCTATCGTCCCGCCGCCCGCGAGCAGTTGAAGGTCGTGGCCAAGCAAGTGGGCGCCAACCTCTACGAAGGCCAGGTCGAGGAAGCCAACACCGCCACCGTGGAGCGCCTGGCCAAGGAAGCGCGCAAGGAAGCCGTCGTGACCGGCAGCGACATACTCATCGTCGACACCGCCGGCCGCCTGCACATCGACGAGCAGCTCATGGAAGAAATGCAGTCGCTAAAGAAGCTGCTCAACCCGCAGGAGATCCTGTTCGTTGCCGACGCCATGACCGGCCAGGACGCGGTCAAGTCCGCCGACGAATTCCACAAGAAGCTCACCCTCACCGGCGTTGTGCTTACCAAGATGGATGGCGACGCCCGCGGCGGCGCTGCGCTTTCTATCCGCAAGGTCACCGGGCAACCGATCAAGTTCATCGGCGTGGGCGAAAAATTCGATGCCCTCGAGCCCTTTCATCCCGACCGCATCGTCGGCCGCATTCTCGGCATGGGCGATATCCTCTCGCTCATCGAAAAAGCCGAGCAGACCCTGGACCGCAAGAAGGCCGAGGACTTCACCAAGAAAGCTCTCGGCGGCGATGGCTTCTCCCTGGAAGATTTCCGCGACCAGCTTCGCCAGGTCAAGAAGATGGGTTCCATCTCCAGCATCATGAAGATGCTGCCCTCGGTCGGTCCCTTCGCCAACATGCAGAAGGCCGTGGACAATGTTGACGAGGGCCAGATCACGCGCGTCGAAGCCATCATCAACTCCATGACCCCGCACGAGCGCGAGCACCACGACGTCATCAACGGCAGCCGCCGCAAGCGCATCGCACGCGGCAGCGGCACCTCGGTGCAGGAAGTAAACCAGCTTTTGCGCCAGTATGCCCAGATGCGAAAAATGTTTAAGGACATGGGCAAGGCCAGCTTTGGCCGCAAGCTGGCCGGCATGAAGTTCCCGGGAATGTGAATCGAGGTTGGAGCGCTCTGGCGGCGATACTTGGGAAGGGGCACGGCTTTAGCCGTGCCGTACAAGCCCTCTTAATATTGTCATTCCGAGCAAGCCTTGGCCCGCGAGAAATCTGCTGTTGCCTTGCGCCTGCCCCGCCGCTGATTCATACTGGCCCGCTCATTTCATCGACAACGGTGCCGTCATGCCTACTAATACCGCCGCTCCCGCTGCAACCCTGAAGAAACTGGACGATGCCATCTCCCGCTACGTCCGTCCCGACACCTTTCCGCTCGCCATTCGCATGATCAAGCCCGGCGAAGAACTTCCGCCGGACATCAAGGTCCCCAGCCGCGACCTCGGTGAGCAATGGATCGTCTGCCAGTCCATTGGCGTCGCGCGCCGCTATGGCTGGGGCATCGCCGTCGGCAAGAAAGACGTCATCTGCCCGCTCGCTGCTATCGCCTTCGGGTTTCGCAAACCCAATGACGAGTACCTGAAAGGCTTCGCGGCGGTTGGGATGTATTGCAAGGACGAACAGGCGGCCACCAACCTCGAAGCGAGCGCGTGGAAATTCCAGCCCGGCGACTACGAGCACCTCTGCGTCGCGCCCCTGAACCGGGCGAAATTCGAGCCCCATGTCATCGCCATCTACGCCAACAGCGCGCAGGTGCTGCGCCTGGTTCACGCCACCCTGTACAAGCGCGGCGGTCGCGTCGCAAGCACTTCGGGGGGCCGCCTCGATTGCGCCGAAATCGTCATCCAGACCATGACCACCAACGAGCCCAAGGTCATCCTCCCCTGCACCGGGGACCGCGTCTTCGGCATGGCCCAGGACACCGAGATGGTGTTCGCCTTTCCTTTCGCCTGGTCGGAAGAGATCATGGAAGGCCTGGAAGGCACGCACAAGGGCGGCATCCGTTTCCCCATCACCGTCGCCATGCGCGAAACCGTGCACATGCCTCCGACCTACCGGGAACTGATGAAAAAACTCGAAGACCGCGACGCCAACAAGCCATGAAGTGGCGCAGCCTTGAAGAAGCCCAATCCGGACTCGGTCACGCGACCCTGAAAGCAGCGCTCGACGAGCGCCGCGAACTGATGGAGAAATACGTTCCTGCCGCTTCGCTCGCCGTCAATCGCCGCTCCGTGGACGAACTGCGCGCCTCCGGAATCGCGGACCGCATCCTGCCGGTCGGGTCCGCAGCTCCCGGCTTCGAACTGCCGGACCACGACGGCAAACTCTTCGCCTCCGGCTCCGGTCCCCTGGTCATCGTCTTTCTGCGCGGGCGTTGGTGCCCGTTCTGTGTTGCCACTGCGGAAGCCTGGAATGAAGCCCTGCCCCAGGTGCTCGCCGCCGGAGCGGCCGTGGTCGCCATCTCGCCGCAAACCGTGCACCAGTCCTACCTCATGCGCGACCAGCACAAGCTTGCCTTTCCCCTGCTCAGCGATGCCGGCAACGCGGTCGCCCGGCAATTCGGACTGGCGTATCGAGTTCCCGATTACCAGCAGGAGATGTACAGCAAGACCTTCGTCAACCTGCCGTTCATCAACGGTGAGCCAAGCTGGGAATTGCCCCTGCCCGCCACCTTCGTTTTGCGGGATCATGAAGTAGTTTTTGCCGCCGCGGATCCGGACTATACGATCCGAATCGAACCGGCAGATGTTTTGTCCGCCTTGCGCCGCGCGCCTTGAGCCCGGTTTCTGTTTATCGTTGCCAATCCTCACACCTTCCGCAATAATAAGGGTTTGTCTTGCTCCTTCGGTAATCCGCAGGAACCCAACCAGCAGGAAAGGATGTTTCTCTGTGTTAATGATCCGACTGGCGCGCGTGGGCGCGCGTAAGCAACCTTACTATCGCGTGGTGGTGATCGAGAAAGAGCGGGCGCGCAATGGGCGCTCGGTGGAAGTGGTCGGCACTTACAACCCGCGGACCGCTCCGGCCAGCGTCAATCTTAAGCGTGAACGCATTGACCACTGGGTCAGCAAGGGCGCCAAGATGTCGGAGACGGTCGCCCGTTTGGTCGCCAAGTACCCCGCCGCCGCGACTTCCCCGGCAGCGTGATCGATGTACTGAGCTACTGAGTTAGTGATTATGGCGAGCGATCCATCCACCGCCGGCACTGAGCAGCCCGCACCCGATCTGCGTGCGCTGATCGAGGAAATCGCCAAGTCGCTCGTGGATACTCCCGGCGAGGTCTCCGTCGAATCCTTCGATGAAGACGGCGCCACCGTGCTTGAGCTGCGCGTCGCCCCCGGCGACCTCGGCAAAGTGATCGGCAAACAGGGCCGCACGGCGCGCGCTTTTCGCAACATCCTGGGCGCCGCCGGCAGCAAACTGGACCGCCGTTTCGAGCTGGAGATCCTGGAATAGCGGACGAGTTCATCACCATCGCCCGCCTCATCAAGCCGCAAGGCCGGCTTGGCGAAGTCGCCGCCGATATTCTCACCGATTTTCCTGAACGCTTCGCCGAGCGCACGCACGTCTTTGCTCTCGACGACAGCGGCGCGCGGCGGGAACTGCAGGTCGAGGCCTTCTGGCCGCACAAGCAGCGGCTGGTGCTCAAGTTCAAGGGTGTCGATTCCATCGACGATGCCGAGGCGCTGGTCGGCTGCGAAATTCAGGTTCCCCGTGCCGAGCGCACGGCGCTCGAAGCGGGCTCGGCCTATGTCGGCGACCTCGTTGGCTGCGAAGTCTTCGTCAGCGGCGCCGCAGTGGGCGGGCAAGCGCGTCTTATCGGCGCCGTTGCTGACGTTCAGTTCGGGGCCGGTGAAGCGCCGCTTCTCGTCGTTCGTCAGGACCAGCGCGAGTTCTTGATCCCCCTGGCGCAGGAATATCTCCGTAAGCTTGCGCCGGAGGCCCGGCGAATCGAGATGGAGCTGCCCGAGGGCATGCTCGACCTGGACGCTCCGCTATCGCAGGAAGAAAAAAACGCGCAGAAAAAAACAAATGGGTAGGGCACGGCTTCAGCCGTGCCGCCCGGAGCCGTCGCATTAGTGAGGGCTTCAGCCCCTGAGGGAAAGATAATTTCTAATCGCTAATGGCCAAAAGTTGCTTATGATTTTCGACCTCATCACCATCTTCCCGGACTTCTTCCGCGGCCCGCTCGACTATGGCATCGTGCGGCGGGCGCGCGAGTCCGGCCTGGTGGAGATCAACATCCACGACTTGCGCACCTTCACCAAGGACAAGCACCGCAGCGTGGACGACCGGCCCTTCGGCGGCGGTGAGGGCATGGTCCTCAAGCCGGAACCGATCTTCGACTGCCTCGATTTCCTGCGCGTCTCACCGCGGGCGGAACGTGTGTGGCACGGCTCTTCGACCAGTGTCCCCGTCCCGCGCGAGTCCGTCGTGCTGCTCTCCGCTCAGGGCGAGCTCTTCAACCAGCGCATCGCCGCCGAGATGTCGCAACTCGACCGCCTCTTCCTCATCTGCGGTCGCTACGAAGGCGTTGACGAGCGTGTCAGCGAATTCCTCGCCGACCGCGAAATTTCCGTAGGCGATTTCATCCTCAGCGGTGGAGAGCTTCCGGCCGCGCTCATCGTTGACGCCATCACTCGCCTCATTCCGGGCGCCCTGGGCAACGAAGCCTCCGCGCGGACTGAATCGTTCGGCACGGAACAAGTCAGCTTTCGCCTGCCCCTCGATGCCGAGGGCAAGCGCATTCCCGATTCCACCATCAGCGCCGGCGGCCTGCTCGACTACCCGCACTACACTCGCCCTGCCGATTTTCGCGGCATGGCGGTTCCCGAGCCGCTGGCCTCCGGCGACCACGAAGCCATCCGCCGCTGGCGGCGAACCAAGGCCCTGGAGAAAACCTTGCGCAACCGCCCCGAATTGCTCGACCAGGCCGAACTCAGCAAGGAAGACCGCAAGATTCTCGAAGGGCTGAAGGCGCAAGGTTCAAGGAGCTAGACTCGGCGTGATGGGCTTGCAAATTACCAAATTACCCGATTCCTGAATGACTAATCCCCCGCTCAAGGGCGCCCGTACTAGCCTCATTCCCTTGTGCCTGCTATATTTAAAATTCGATTCTACGAAGGAAAAGTGTCATGTCCACCTCACCTGTATTGCAGAAGCTGATTGCCAAGGCGCAGCGCACCGACCTGCCGGCCTTCGCTCCCGGCGACACCATCCGCGTTCACGTTAAAATCAAGGAAGGCGACAAAGAGCGTTTGCAGGCCTTTGAAGGCGTGGTCATTTCGCGTAGCCGCGGCGCCCATCCCAGCTTCACTGTCCGCAAGATCAGCTTCGGTCACGGCGTCGAGCGCATTTTCCCGCTCAACTCCAAGGTCATCGATAAGATTGAGGTGCTGCGCTCGTCGCGCGTGCGCCGCTCCAAGCTGTATTTCCTGCGCGCCCGTCGCGGCAAAGCTGCCCGCCTGCGCGAAGCCGAATAATTTTCCGCCACCGATCGCTGCGCATTCACGCGGATCAGGAAGAACCCAAGCTTCTGATCCGTAGACATCCGTGATGATCCGTGGTTTAGTTTCGTTTCTGTGCCCCGCCTGCTGAAACCCGCCGACCAGATCTCCGCCTCTACGGCAAAGATGCGCCTGCTCAAACGCCTGAAGTGCACCCTGAAATTTGAAAAGCAGGCATGGACCGTTGGCGCCAGGCTTGTCGCCGGCGTGGACGAGGTCGGCCGCGGCGCCTTCTTCGGCCCGGTGGTCGCCGGCGCGGTCATCCTCGATCCCGGCTACCGCATCCGCGGCCTGCGTGACTCCAAGCTCTTGCCCGCCCCTCGCCGCGAAGTGCTCGCCCAGCGCATCAAGGAGCACAGCATCGCCTGGTCGGTCGCTGCCGTGGATGCCGCCCGCATCGACCAGATCAACATCTACCACGCTTCGCTGCTGGCCATGGTAGAAGCCATTTCGCAACTGGATCCTCGTCCCGACCACCTGCTGCTCGACGCCGTCCGCGTGCAATACGACTGCCCGCAGACCAAGATCATCCACGGCGACGCGCTCTCCGCCTCCATCGCCGCCGCTTCCATCATTGCCAAGGTCCATCGCGACGAGCTCGTCTCCCGCTGGGCGCCCGTCTTTCCCGCCTACGATCTCGCCTCCAACAAGGGTTACCGCAGCCCAAAGCACGTAGCCAGCCTGCGCAAGTTCGGACCGTCTCCACTGCACCGGCAGTCCTTCGCGCCGGTTTGGATGTCCCAGCATCCGCAGGAAGTGTTGGAATTCATGCTGTCGGAACAAGCCGGCTCGATCGAGAAACAAGACAACTAACCAGGAGAAATCATGCTGAGTGGACTGCTATTGCCGACTCCCGGAGATTGTGCTTGACATCATCCTAGTGTTATAGTTAACTATAACAGTATAGCAGATTGGCTCCGCTTCTTCAGCGACTTACCGATTATGCGAGCCCTGCTGGGAGAAGAAACATGAATTCCCTTCGCTTCTTGCTGTCTCTTATCCTGTTGTCGCTTTGCACCATGACTTTCGCTCAGTCTGACGCGCACACCTCCGTCGCCAAACCCGCTCCGTCCGACGCGCAAAAGTCTTTCGACAAGCTGAAAACAGTGGCGGGTTCGTGGGTGGGCCAATTGACAACTTTCCCGCAGGAACCCACTGTAGAAGGCAAGTTCGCGCAGTTTTCGCTGCGCGTGACTTCCATGGGCAATGCGCTCGTGCACGAGATATCGGTCTCCGGAAGACCCGACCATCCTCTCACCATGTTTTATCTGGACGGGGACCGCCTTCTCCTGACTCATTACTGTGACGCCGGCAACCGCCCGCGCATGGTCGGCAAGGTTTCGCCGGACGGCAAGACGCTGGAATTTGATTTTCTGGATCTCGCCGGCCCCAATCAGTACGGACATATGCATCATGCCGTGTTCACCTTCATTGACGCCAACCACCACATCGAGGAATGGACCTGGATGGGACCCGGCGAAAAACCGACCCGCGCGCGTTTCGACCTGCAGCGGACAAATTTTGGGAGCAGTACCTCTGGCAACTGAGATGACCTGGAAGAGCTGATGGACCGCGAGTGGAACGACAGTCAGCCGATCTACCGCCAGCTCCGCGACCGTGTCGTCGCCATGATCCTGGACGGAGTGCTCATGGAAGGCGATCCGCTGCCTTCCGTGCGCACTGTCGCTGCCGAATACCGGGTCAACCCCCTCACCGTCCTGAAAGGCTATCAGCAGTTGGTGGACGAGGGGTTGGTGGAAACCAGGCGCGGACGCGGCATGTTCATCAATGCCGGCGCGCGCAATCTGTTGCTGGCGGGCGAGCGGCAGAGGTTTCTTGGCGAAGAATGGCCAAGGATCTTCGCCACCATTCAGCGGCTCGGCCTGAAAGCGGAACAACTGCTCGACGGCGCAAACCCTGAGCCGTCATCGGATGCGTCGGCTTCGCAGACCGACGCATCCGGCCCGCTCAAACCGAATCCGCCGGCGAAGGAGCGCTGAAGCTATGGTATGCATCGAAGCGCGCGGCCTGCGCAAGACTTTCGGCACGACCCTCGCACTGGACGGCATCGATTTGCGAGTGGAAGAGGGCCGCATTCTCGGACTCATCGGTCCCAACGGCGCCGGCAAGACCACCGCGCTCAACGCGATTCTCGGCCTCATCCCGTACCAGGGAGAACTGAAGGTTCTCGGGCGCAATCCCTGGACGGCGCGCGATCAGCTCATGCGCGATGTCTGCTTCATTTCCGACGTCGCCGTGCTGCCGCGCTGGATCAGCGTTTCGCAGGCCCTCGATTACGTCGCCTCCGTGCATCCGCGGTTCGATCGCGGCAAGGCGGCAGCCTTTCTGGACCGAACCGACATTCGGCGTGGCAGCAGGGTCAGAGAATTGTCCAAGGGCATGGTGACCCAGCTGCACCTCGCTCTCGTCATGGCCATCGACGCCAGGTTGCTGGTGCTGGACGAGCCCACCCTCGGCTTGGACATCCTGTTTCGCAAGCAGTTTTACGATTCCCTGCTGCACGATTACTTCGATCGCACCCGCACTATCGTTGTGGCTACCCACCAGGTGGAAGAGATCCAGCATGTCCTTACCGATGTCATGTTCATCCATCGCGGGCGCATCGTCTTGACGCGCAGCATGGACGAGGTGGATGCGCGGTACCGGGAAGTGCTGGTGCATCCCGAAAAGCTGGGCGCGGCGCGGGCGCTCAAACCCATGCACGAGCGGCAGAGCCTCGGGCGCAACATCCTGCTGTTCGACGCTGTCGATCACCAGCAACTCGCCGCGCTGGGCGATGTGCGGACGCCCAGCATCGCCGACTTGTTCGTTGCCGTGATGGGCAATCAGGCAGCAGCAACACAAGGAGCGCATGTATGAATACCGAATCCAGTGCCGTGCCCGAGTCCTTCGACTCGCAGCAAGTCGCGCCCGTGGTCATCTCCGCCACCCGGCCCTTGTACTGGTCGGTGCGACGCGAATTGTGGGAAAACCGTTCGATCTACGTCGCGCCGCCGGCCGTCGCCGCGGTTTTTCTGCTCGGCTTCCTGATCAGCATGTTTTTTCTGCCGTCCAGGATGCGCGCCGCGGCAGCCCTCGGCCCCATGGAGCAGCACAAGTTGATCGCGCAGCCGTACCTGATCGCCGCCGGCCTGTTAATGCTGACCACGCTTGTCGTCGGGGTGTTCTACTCCCTCGACGCGCTTTACGGAGAACGGCGCGATCGCAGCATCCTGTTTTGGAAGTCGATGCCGGTTTCCGATCTCACGGCAGTGATCTCGAAGGCGATCACCCCAGTCGTGATCCTCCCGCTGGTCTCCTTCGCGACCACGGTTGTCATGCAGTGGATCATGCTGCTCGTGAGCACGGCAGTTTTGGCGGGGAGCGGTCTGAGTGTCTCGGTTCTGTGGAGCCATGCCTCGCTGTTCCAGACGTGGCCGATGCTGTTCTACCACTTCCTGACGGCTCATGGACTCTGGTACGCGCCACTCTACGCCTGGCTGCTGCTGGTGTCAGCGTGGGCACGGCGCGCCCCATTCTTATGGGCCGCGTTGCCGCTGGTCGCGATTGGAGCCGTCGAGAGGATTGCCTTCAATACTTCGCATTTCTTCACACTGCTTCAGGAACGCATGCTCGGTGGGGGTGGGGGAGGCGATAATATCTTGACCGGCATCCTTTCAATGGATCCGCTGATGCACTTCACTCCCGGTCAGTTCCTGATCAGCCCGGGTCTATGGATCGGTCTGGCAATCGCTGTAGCATTCCTCGCCGCAGCGGCCCGCTTGCGCCAGTACCGGGAACCAATCTGATCTGCTTCAGGGTAATCGGACGTTGTCAGCTAGCCTAGATCAAGGTGGAACTTGCACAGCCGTTCTCCTTGCGGCGTCAGCACTTCCAGCACGATGCGGTCTTCTATCGGCACCCGGGGCAGCTGGAATGAGGCGCGGTAGATGCGCTCGTCATAGGGAACGTCGGAGGGAACACCGATCAGCGCCACTTCGTCGGGCTCGACCACCGTCTGCTGCAGCCCGTGGAAGATCTTCAACCGGAAGCGCAGGCCGAGCAGGTAATCGTTCAGCGCCAGGCCGGCTTGTATCGGGAACGGTTCAATGTCCGATACGTGCGTCCTTGTGCCCACGCTGATGCGGAAATCGATGTGCCTGGGGAAAAACCGGACCGGCCGCCCGCTCGCGTCCAGCAGCAGTTCCTTGTCGGCGTGGGTCTCGCGACGCCAGCCTTCGAAATGCGGGTTCTCGGCCGAAGCCATCACCGTCAGCACCGACCTCCACGGCTGCACCGCGAATGTCTCGCTGCCCAACGGAATCCGCGCGCGATATACGAAGACAACGGGGCTTGCGGGTGTGCTTGGTCCGGAGGCGCCGCCGGCCACGGCCAGGCACAACACCATCCCGGCCAGCGCGCTGAAGCGTAATTCAGGGCTGCGCAGCACGACTTTTTCCAGGTAAGCCGCTTTCTGTGCAACTGCCAACGGCACGCCACATCTAAGGTGCCGAGCGGAGCGGCTGCTTTTCTGTGATGCGAAAAAACGCCCCTGCGTGCCGGTTCCATGCGCCGATTATTGTGTGTCACTGCTCATCCTGATGATGAGGCTGGAAGCTTCGGTGGCTCCCTGCTGCTCTACCGCGAGCGCGGCGTCGAAACCCACGTCATTTGCCTGACCCCGGGCCAGGCCGCCACCCACCGTGGCAATACCCGCTCCGACGCGGACCTCGCCGCCCAGCGCCGACTTGAGTTCGCTGCCTCCTGCCGCATTCTCAACGTGACTGGTTGTGAGGTCCTCGACTACCCGGATGGCGCCCTTGACCGCACCGACTTCTACCGCGTCGTGGAAGACCTGGTGCTTCGCATACGGACCATGCGGCCACAGGTAATCCTGACCTACGGTCCCGAAGGTGCGGTGACCGCCCACCCTGATCATTCGATGGCCGGCATATTTACGACCATGGCTTTTGAATGGGCAGGCCGGAGCAACCGTTTCGAGGAACAACTCACCAACGGCATTACACTGCATCAGGCACAGAAGCTTTATTACGGTACTGCGCTGTTCACGCTACCCGGTCGCCAGCCGATCGCCCCTGCTCCCGTTACCACCACCATCACGATTGGGCCCGATCGCCTGGCCAGGAAAATCTCTGCTTTCAAGGCCCACAGCAGTCAGGCCCCGCTGTTTTCCCTCTTCGAAAGCAACGTCGCCAGGCGCGCCCATGAGGAGCACTTTCACCTCGCCGCCCGCTCCACCCCCAGCGTTATCTCCCCCGAAACGGATTTGTTCGAAGGCGTCGAAGAGGATTAGTAGCGATCCACCAACGACTCCTAACCGCTAACTACTAGCTCCTAGCTACTTGTTCCCCCGCGGCTTGATCATGTCTCCCAGCAAATCCGTTTTCGACGTGTCCCGCACCAGGTGCGGGTAGCGGTCGCCGTCGTGATAATTCACCGCACACGTCTTGTAGTATTCCGAGTTCTCCACCAGCAGGTTAATCGGCGCTGAACCATTCTTCGCCGCCTTGATCGCGTCATGCAGCACCTCGTCGGAATACTTGCGTCCATTCACCGCCACCACCGTCATTCCCGGCATGATGCCTGCCTGGTAAGCCGGGCTGAGGAAGACCGAATCGCCCACGCGCCCGTTTCGGTTCAGCATGATTCCCAACGAATAGCGGAAGTCGGCGCCGTGCCCGATCGACTCCTGCGTGCGCTGCAGGTCGTTGGGCGTGTCGGTATACACCAATCGCCACCCGCTCGCCTCCAGGCCGGCCATCGACAAGTTCGGCCCCACGTAGTCCACTCGCTCCAGCAATAACTTGCGCCAGTCGTTCGATACGACCTGGTTGAGCGCGGATACCACGTCGTCCAGCGTGTAAGGCATAACGTGCGGCGCCACGTTCAGAGGATTGTCCGGCGGCCCATAAAATATTTTGGCGAAATCATCGATCGATTTCTGGTTGTTCGTCAGTCGCCGGATGGTCGTGTCTACTTCCATCCAGATGAGCACGCTTTCATCGTAGAAATCGACTCCGCGCCGCCAATTCGACCACTGCGATGGAGACTCGTAAAGCACCTGCGCCGCCACCGCCGTGTCCGACAGCGGCCGCCACTGACGTCCCACACGATGCGCCTCCTCCGCCGCCAGTATTGCCACGTTGTCACGGAAATCGTCCGCCGACCAGATGCCGCTGCGCGCCGCCAGCAGCTTCCCGAAATACTGCGTCAATCCCTCGTACACCCACAGCAGATCGTCTTTCATGGGCTGCGCGTAGTCAGGCGTGCTCAGCCCCGCCGGCCGCCGGTACTTCCCGTTCCACGAGTGCGTGTACTCATGCGCCAGCAGATCGCCAAATGCCACCCGCCGCAGGTTATCGTCGATCAACGCCCGCTCCGACGTCCGGCTGTCATTCGACTCATGATGTTCCAGCCCGAAGTGCGCCACGTGATCGCTCAACGACAACAGGAAGTGATAATCCCGGTAGTGCCGCGCCCCGAACAGTGTCCCCGCTTCCACCACCAGGTTGCGCATCTTGGCCTGCACGTCGCCGCTGATGTCGATTGCTGCGGCGCTGTCGGCGGCCACATCCAGCTCCGCCGGACGCGCTTCTCCGGCCGGTGACAGCGGAATCGCGCGGAAGTATTCCCCGCTGATCACCGGGGAATCCACCAGCGTGGTCAACGCCACGGGCTGAAAGGAGATCGCTTCCCCTTGTGGCCCGGCCGCTCGCGGCGGTGTCTCGGATTGTGGCAGTGCCGTCCCGTACTTCCACCCCGTCGGCAATTTCAACGACGCCTGGTACATGAGTTGGTCGCTGGTGAACCCCGCCGGATACAGCAACAGCTGGTTCCAGCTGATCACCGTCAGCTTATCGGTCGCGCTCGCCGCCGACGAGAATGCGCCCTCGCCCGCCGTCGGCGAGGTGTAGTCCATGGCGATCTCCAGTTGTTTCACCCCTGCCGGTATCGTCAGGTGATACGCGAAGATGTCTACGTCGTCGCGTCGCCACGTCAGCGTCTGCCCCCCGGCGGTGAACCTCAGGCCCACGTTGTCCTGGATCGGACCGCTCGGCATGTGCTCCCCGGGAATCCACTTCGGATACAGCAGCGTCAGCGGACCCGGGGTCACTGCCATCGTCATCCGCGAGTGAAACAGCTTTTGCGCCGCCTGGCTCGCGTCCACCGCCACTCGGATGGTGCCCGGCGGGTTGGGCGTCGCCGCATCCGCCCGCCTCTGTGCTGTTGTTTCCAGGGAAAGTGTAAGAACAAGAACGACGAGAGCAAACAATTGAAGACGCACGATGCGCATGTCACCCCGATTAGGATCAAATCGCGGAAGATCGTGAGGGAAATTTCCGATTTTCAATTGCAAATGACAAATTCCCGAGACCCCCACGCCGCAAGAGTGTAGCAGCCCCGATGATATGATGTCGCCCGTGAGCGCCCGCGCGCGAGGCCGGTTCATCACCTTCGAAGGGCTTGACGGTTGCGGTAAGAGCACGCAGCTTCACCGTCTCGCCGAGGTCCTGCGCGCCGAAGGCGTCGAGGTCATCGAAACCCGCGAGCCCGGCGGCACCACCATCGGCGAGCGCATCCGTTCCATCGTGCTTGACTCCGCCACCTCCGGCCTTTTTCCCAGGGCCGAACTTGCGCTGTTGTTCGCCTCCCGCTCGCAGCACGTGTATGAACTCATTCTTCCCGCCATTCAATCCGGAAAGTGGGTGCTCTGCGACCGCTTCACCGATTCTTCCGAAGCCTACCAGGGCGGCGGACGAGAACTCGGCAGCGAAGTCGTCCTCACCCTTCACCGGGTAACCTGCGGCAATCTTCAGCCGGACTTGACTGTGCTCATGGATTCCGAGGTCGCCTCCAGCGTCGCCCGCGCGCGCCGCCGTAACCTCGCCAGGGTGGCCACGACGCAGGGTGGCGATGCCGACGAGAACCGCTTCGAGCAGGAAAACCAGGCCTTCTTCACCCGCGTCCACAACGCTTATCTCGCCATCGCCAGGCGCGAGCCGAACCGCGTGTTCATGGTCGATGCCCGCCGCCAGCTTGACCTCGTGCATCGCGACATCGTGGACGCCGTCCGCCAACGCTTCCTGGGCGCCGCCAAAAGCGCCTAGTTCCAGGTCCGCCGTTCGCAATGGATTGACCTTTCACGTTCAACCGCACAACGTGAAACTTGAAACTTGAAAGGTGAAACCTTTATCGTCTTGCGCATGCCCTTCTCCTCCTTTCACGGCAATCGCGACGTGCTTGACCGCCTCCGCGGCATGCTGGCCCGCGATCGCTTTCCTCATGCCGTGATCCTTGCCGGGCCCGAAGGCTCCGGCAAGTACACTCTCGCGCAGATGCTCGCCAAGGCGATGAACTGCCTGTCGCCTCCCCCCGGCGAACTCGCGGACTTCTGCGGCGCCTGCAAGAACTGCCTCCGCATCGCTGAGGCCGACGACCTTGAAGCCCGCTGTACCGCCGCCGTCGAAGCCCGCGAAACTCTCCGCGAGACCGACAAGAAGGACACGCGCATCTTCGTCCAGACTCATCCCGACGTGCTCATCATCCCGCCGGACCCACCGCAGATGATGATCAAGGTGGACCAGGTCCGCCACGTCATCCACGAAATCTATTTCCGCCCGGCCGAAGGACGCCGCCGCGTTTCTATTTTCACCCGCGCTGCCTTCATGAAAGAGGCCGCCAATTCGCTGCTCAAGGTCCTGGAAGAACCGCCCGATTTCGCCACGCTGTTCCTGCTCGCGGAAAACCCCGGCCAGCTTTTGCCCACCATCCGCTCGCGCTGCGTCACCTTCCAACTCGCCCCGCTCGACGCTGCGGAAATCGAGCGCGACCTCGCCTCTTTCCACCCTGAGTGGAAGCCGCCGCAGCGGGCGCTGGTCGCCAGGCTGTCCGAAGGCGCTGTCGGACGCGCCCGCTCCTTCGACCTCGCCGCTTACATCGCCGCGCGCCAGGACGCCCTGCTGCTGCTCACCTCGGCGGTTAACGCCGACGACCACAGTACTCTGTTCCGCGTCACCGAAACCTACCGCGCCGGCGCCGAAGGCCGCGACAAGACCGATCACCTTCTCCGCACCCTTTATTCCCTGCTTGAAGACTTGCTGTTCGTGAAGTCCGGCACGCCCGAGCTGGTGCGCAACACCGATATCGCCGCCGAACTCAAGCGCTTGGCCGCAGCCATCGATTTCCCCTGGATCGCGGCCGCCGCGCAGCGGATCGGCGAGGTCGAATCCGGCATGCGCCGCAACCTTCTCCGCTCGCTCTCCCTGGATGCCATGGTCGCCTCCTTGGAAAAGTAGGCAGGAACCAGCGGTTAAGCCCTGCGCTCGCACCTTGCGCCTGGTTGCGCCTTCTGCCTTGCGCCTTGAGCCTGGGGCCTGCCTGTGATAGGTTAGGGGCCAAGTTCATCCCTGTTTATTACGCAATAACTCCCGCCTCACGACGATTTTTACTGTGTGGCGTATTGCCGGGAGAGCCGCGCCGGGGCAAATCCGGCCCCTGCAGCAGTCGCTGCTTTGGCCGTCGGGGAGCCGAATCGTATGAAGGAAATGGATTCCGCCGCAGTCGGAAGAGCGATGGAACCCGCTGAGGGTTTCGCCAACCGCAAGCTGATCCGGCCGACACTGAGCCGCAATGAAAACCGCTCCGACGGCGACCGTCGCGACCGTCCCGAGCGCCCTGAGCGCATTTCGGGCGGCAAGAAAATTCCCCCCGCGGAGCAGACTCACGCCGAAAACTTTTATTATCAGAAGCAAATGCAGTCCAAGACGCCGATGGTGATCGTGCTCCAGGACGGCGACTCCATGCACGGCATCATCGAGTGGTACGACAAGAGCTGCATCAAGATTGTCCGCAACGGCCAGCCCAACGTCCTGATCTACAAAGCCGCCATCAAGTACATGTTCAAGGCCAGTGAGGAACGGCGCTAGTTCAACTTCGGCAGGCGTCCTTTTCGCCTCCTTCGTCGATCGTCAGAAATAAATCGTGGGCCCCCGGCGACCTCGCCGGCGCTGCACCTTCACCCCGCCGAAATTGCGGCCTTCACAGGATGGTGCAGGCTTCCTGGAACTCCAGCCGCGGGCTGCGCGGGAACAACTTCGAAGGATCGCCGTAACCCAGGTTGCACAAGAAGTTTGATTTCACATGACCGGCGGGGAAAAATTCCTGCCCGCAGTCCTCGCACTTGCCGGCGGCGAAGAACTCTTCGTCCAGCTTCGCGTTATCGAACCCCGACATGGGACCGCAGTCGAGACCGAGGGCGCGCGCCGCGATGATCAGGTAAGCTCCCTGCAAAGATGAGTTGCGCTGGGCGGTGGTCTCGATCAGCTGCGGGTTTTTCGCGAAGACGTCGCGCATGCCCGGACTATGCGGGAACAGTTTCCCCAGCTTCTCGTAAAACCGTAAGTCGTAGGCGATGATCACGGTCACCGGCGCGGTCATCGTCTTCTCCACGTTACCCGCCGCCAGCGCCGGCCGCAGCCTTTCCTTCGCCGCTTGCGACCGCAGGAAAACAAATCGCGCCGGGCTGCTGTTCGCGCTTGTCGGCCCGAATTTCACCGCGTCGTACAACTCGTGCAGCAGCTTCTCCGGCACCGGTTTCGGAAGCCAGGAGGTGTGCGTTCGCCCCTTCCGAAACAGCAAGTCCAGCACCTCCTCGTTCACTCGGTCCATGGCTGTCCCTCCGCTACTTGTAAAGCGCATTGGATGACTGCCATTCCGCAATCGGCTCGGGGCCTGAGCATCGGTACTTTCACAATCGGCAGGAGTAATAACTTGCGGCAGCGGTGTTTACCCCTCCCCCTCAACGACGACTTAGGGCGCAAGATCAAATGAGGCAGTGACTTGCGTGCTATTGGGCGGTTCCAGGTAACCTATTTCCTCACGGTAGGAAGCACGATGCCCTTCTGCGCCTGGTACTTGCCTTTGCGATCGGCATAGCTGGTCTCGCAAGGCTCGTCGGACTGGAAAAACAGGATCTGGCACAGGCCTTCGTTGGCGTAGATTTTCGCCGGCAGCGGCGTGGTATTGGAGATCTCCAGCGTCACGAAGCCTTCCCACTCGGGCTCAAAGGGAGTCACGTTCACGATGATTCCGCAGCGCGCGTACGTGCTCTTTCCCACGCAAATCGTGAGCACGTCGCGGGGAATCTTGAAGTACTCCACCGAGCGCGCCAGCGCAAACGAGTTCGGCGGAATGATGGCGCATTCCGACTGCACCGCCACGAATGAGCGCTCGTCGAAGTTCTTGGGATCCACCATGACCGCGTTGATGTTGGTGAAGATCTTGAACTCATCGGCCACACGCAGGTCATAGCCGTAACTGGAAAGGCCATAGGAGATAACGCCGCTGGCGACCTGCTTCTCGGCAAAGGGATTAATCATGTCGCGTTCCTGCGCCATGCGGCGGATCCAGCGATCGCTCTTGATGCCAGCCATGCTTCTCCTGATGGTCAGTTCCGGGTCGTGAGTTGCGATCGACGTTGCAGAGGACATGCGGACAGCACCTCATTGGATTCAGTTTCGCTTGCCTGGGGCTCTTGGGATTCGCGATTGGTTCCAAGAAGATTCGCAAGAATTACCCCGGCCGACAAGTCGGGGTTGGGCTTGTGGTGTGAAGAATCTGTGGAAGACGCCGAAATCTGTGGAGAATCGATTCGCGAGGCCGGGACACGGCACCCGGACCCGGGGTTTCCGCCCCGCCACGGGCCCCCCCGGGTCGGGGCACTTCAGTATTCATTGACTTTCGGCGCTTGTGTCTTTAGCATCAACAGCTTAACGCAATTCTGGAGCGCGCGGTGATTAAGCTCGATATCATCAACGAAGTGGTCAACAAGACGGGTATCACTAAGACCAAGGCGGAACTGGCGGTGGAAACCGTCTTTGACAGCATGAAAAAGGCGTTGTCGCAGGGCGACCGCATTGAACTGCGCGGCTTCGGCGTCTTCAACGTGCGTCCCCGCAAGACCGGCATTGGCCGCAACCCGCGTACCGGCGCCGAGGTCAACATTCCTCCCGGCAAGGCGGTGCGCTTCAAGCCCGGCAAGGAACTGCAGTCGATTGACTGACTAGTTCCTAGTTTCTGGTTTCTAGTTTCTAGAGAGCCGGAACCGCTTGCGTATTTAATTGCACACTAGAAACCAGAAACCCGAAGCTGATGTCTGACCCGATTCCTCCAGCCTCTTCGACCTACGACCTTCGGCCCCTCGAAGTGTTCATGGTGCAGGAGCGCCCGCGGCGGCGGTATTGGCTGCACGGACTGCTGCTGCTGGCGACCATCTTCACCACGCTGGTGGTCGGCGCGCGGCTGGAATTCAACTTCCTCCACGATCTGCCGGCGTTCTCCCTCGATGACAGCACGCTGCCCTTGTTCCCGCTTCGCTGGGTGGTTACCGAGCCATCACGATTGTTGCTCGGTGTGCCGTTCGCGGGCACGCTGCTGCTGATCCTGCTGTCGCATGAGATGGGCCATTATCTCTATTGCATGCGTTACGGCGTAAACGCCACGCTGCCCTTCTTCATTCCGGCACCGACGTTGATCGGGACCCTGGGCGCGTTCATCCGCATCAAGTCGCCTATCCGTTCCCGCGAGGCGCTGTTCGATATCGGCGTTGCCGGACCGATTGCCGGATTCGTTGTCGCTTTCATTACCCTGGTGGCGGCGCTCGGCCTTTCCAAGCCGCTGCCGCCGGGTATGCCCAGCTCCGACATCGTCGTCGGCTATCCGCTCGTCTTCCACCTGGCGCACCGGCTGCTGGGAATGCTGGGCGTGGGCCCGGGAAAGATTCCGCTGCCGATGGCGTACCTGCATCCCACCGCGATCGCCGCCTGGGTGGGAATGTTTGCCACCGCGTTGAACCTGTTGCCCGGCGGTCAACTGGATGGCGGCCACATGGTGTACGCGCTCTCGCCCCGCCTGCACAAACACGTGTCGCGGCTCACGGTGGGCATTCTGCTGCCCATGGGATTCTTTCTCTGGGCAGGATGGTTCGTGTGGGCGCTGCTGCTGACCCTCAGCGGAGTTCGCCACCCGGTAGTACCGGCCTGGCCGGGACTGCGCGCCAATCGAAAATTGCTGGCGCTGATGGCGCTGGCGATGCTGATCCTGACCTTCGTACCGGAGCCGCTGAAGGGAGCGGCGTTTCGGTAATCAGCCTTCCGACAAATGCTAAAGCAATGACAACGCATCAACGTCAACGATGACGTTGGTGCGCGGGATTTTTTGCGACACGGCGTGCGCCAGCATCGACCGCAGCAAAGCGTTCATCCTGGCGCGGCTCGAGGATTTCAGCACGAAGTGATAGCGGTATTCCGTTTTCAAACGTGAGAGCGGCGCCGCGGCCGGACCGAGCGCGCGAATTCCCTCGGGCGGCGTCTTCTCCAGCCAGTTCCCCAGCATGCCCGCCCACTTCAGCGCGTCTTCCAAGCGATTGCTGCGCACCAGCACGTTGGCGAGCGCGCTGAACGGCGGATAGCGCATCCAGTTCCGGTAGCGGACTTCCTTGTCATAAAAGGCCAGGTAGTCATGCTGCGCGGCGAACTGGACCGCGTAGTGATCGGGAAAGTAGGTTTGGAGAATGACCTTGCCGGGAGCGCTGCCGCGGCCGGCGCGTCCGGCAACTTGCGCCAGCAACTGGAAGGTGCGCTCGGCGGCGCGGAAATCGGGAAAGGCGAGCGCGGCGTCGGCGCCGACCACGCCGACCAGGGTGACGCCGTGAATGTCGTGGCCCTTGGCGATCATCTGCGTGCCGACGACGATGTCGAGTTCACCGGCATCGAGGGCGGAAAGGACGCGCTCGAAGTCGTCGCGCCCGCGCACGGTGTCGCGGTCGAGGCGTGCGATGCGCGCCTGCGGGAACATGCCGTGGAGCTGCTCTTCGAGCTTTTCCGATCCGGAACCGAAAAACTGCACGTACTCGCTGCCGCACTTGGGACAGGTCTGCGGCACGCCGCGCGTGTAGCCGCAGTAGTGACACTCGAGCACGCGGCGGCGCTTGTGGTGAGTCATGGCGATGGCGCAGTTTTTGCACTGCAGCGTATCGCCGCAGGCGCGGCAGAGTACGAAGGCCGAGTAGCCGCGGCGATTGAGCAGCAGCATGACCTGTTCATTGCGACTCAGGCGCTGGCCGATCTCGGACGCGAGCTTGCGCGAGATGAGTTGGTCGCGGCCGGTCTCGCGGAATTCCTCGCGCATGTCGAGGATCTCGATTTCCGGCATGGGGCGGCGCTCGACGCGGTCCGGCAGTTCGACGAGCGCGTACTTGCCCTCGCGAGCGTTGTAGTAGGACTCCAGCGACGGCGTAGCGGAGCCGAGCACGATGGCGGCGCCGGCCATCTTGGCGCGCATGATGGCCACGTCGCGGGCATGATAGCGTGGCGTTTCCTCTTGCTTGTAGGAGCTGTCGTGCTCTTCGTCCACGACGATGAGGGCGAGATCGCCGACCGGCGCGAAGACGGCGGAGCGCGTGCCGACAACGATGCGCGCATCGCCGCGCCGAATGCGGTGCCACTGCTCGGCGCGCTCGGCGTCGCTCAACCCGGAATGCAGAATGGCGACCTCTTCGCCGAAGACCTGGTGCAAGTGCGCGGCGGCGGCGGGCGTAAGGCCGATCTCGGGAACCAAAAGGATCGCCGCGCGGCCCGATTTCAGGACCTGCTGCATGGCAGCGAGGTAGACCGCCGTTTTGCCGGAGCCGGTTACACCATGCAGCAAGGCTACAGAAAACTTCTTCGTGGAAGCAGCGGCGTTGATGTGCTCGAGCGCAGACTTCTGCTTGGCGTTGAAGATGAAGTCGATGCCATGCCCCTTCAACGTCGAAACGCGGAATTCCGCCGGCTGGTTTTCGATCATGACCAGGCCACGCTTGACCAACGACGCCAGCGTGGTACGCGGAATGGGAAGTTCGTGGAGTTGTTCGACGGCGATTTTCCCGCCGGCAGCCCCTATTGCGTGGAGCAGCGCGTTCTGGTTGGCATTGAGGGCGCGGCCCTTAGTGGCCTCGGCGCAGCGGGGTTCCCGGGATTCGTTCAGCACCGCGATGCGCACGGTGCGTACCGCATCGCGAACCGCGGACAAGTCCACGCGTTCGATCCATTTCTTGCGGACCAGCGCGTTCAGGGTGTCGCGCGAGGCGCGAGTGGCGGAACGGAGGGATTCCTCGCGCACGACGTCGCGGTCGAGAAGATGGTTGAGGACGGCAATTTGGATCTCCGTGTCGGTACCGTCCCTGCGGGACTCGGGCGGAAGATTTGCATCTTCCCCGGCACTCAGGTGCGGGGCTATGAACTCTCGTCGCTGCGGGACTCCCTTTGTGGCGGCGTTGTGCAAGACCTCCATTCCTCGCTCGGCAAGGCGATAGCCGCGGGCGCGGCGGAATTCGGCGCCGAGCGGGAGCATGGTACGAAAGACTTCGCCCAGCGGCGCGACATAGTAGTCGGCGATCCATCGGCCGAGTTTCAGAAGCTGTTGATCGAGAACCGGTGAGGAATCAAGAACGGTGAGAACGTTCTTGGCGGTGACCTTGGGCGGCGTGTCATGGAGGGCGACGACGATGCCCGGCAGGCGCTGCTCGCGGAAAGGAACGATGACGCGCCCGCCGATGACGGGCACGGCGCCGTTCAGCCGGTAGGTGAAGTTCGCCTCCAGCGGCACAGGCAGCGCGACGTCGCAGAAGGAAGGCATGGCGTGGGATTGAGTTTAGCGGAGGTTGCGCGGTTTTCGGTTGTCGGTTTTCGGTTTGCTCGGGCTGGCGGCCTCGCGAACGGCGTGTCGGCCTCTCCTTCGGCTGCGCCTCAGGTCGGGCTCGATCGAATACCGGCACGATAACCCAAGGCTGGCGCCTTTGGCTGACAAGTCGTGCCGGCCTCGCTGCGCTCGGGCTTTTATTGGGACTGCGGCTTGGGCGGAACTTTCAGGCCCATGTACTTCATCACCCGCTGCAGGTCCTTCCAGGCTTCGGTCTTCTGACGCGGATCGCGTAAAAGATAGGCGGGATGATAGGTCACGAACAATTTCGCGCCCCGGAAGTCGTAGGAACGCGAGCGCATGTTGGCCATTGAATCATTGATCTGCAGCAGGTTCTTTGCCGCCACCGCGCCCAGAGCGACAATCACCCTGGGACTGATGGCCTCCACCTGGCGCATGAGGAACGGCATGCAGGTTTCGCACTCGTCGCGCTCGGGGGTGCGGTTCCCTGGCGGACGGCACTTTACGACGTTGGCGATGTAAACATCTTCGCGCTTCAGGCCCATGGCTTCGATCATCTTGTTGAGCAACTGGCCGGCGCGGCCGACGAATGGCTCACCCTGCTGGTCCTCGTCGGCGCCGGGGCCTTCGCCGATGAACATCAATTCAGCCCGCGGGTTTCCGACACCGAACACAATCTGCTTGCGGCCGAGCTTGTGAAGCTTGCAGCGTGTGCAATCTTCGCCGAGTTCCTCGCGGATCATGCGCAGCGCCGCGGCGGGGTCGGTTAAAGGCAAATTCAGCGTGGGTTCGGCCGAGGTGATGATGGCGCCGGCTTCGCTTTCAATTGGCTGCACACGCGCGGGCGGGTGTGCCACATCCGACTGGCGGCGGTAAAGATCATGGATGCCGAGATCGCGATAGTAGTTCACACGGGCGGCAAGAGCACGTTTTTGATCGGGCGAGAAGCTGGGGGGCATGAAGCTTCAGATTACCGTAAAAATTCGCGTTGGAAACGCCTTTCAGCAGTGGGTTGACGCATTCTCGCTCAGGATGACACCTGCGCCAGCCGCAGGCGGTGGATGACGTCGAGAATCTTTTGCGCCACTTCGCTCTTGTCGGCTTCGGGGACGTCCACGACCTCGGAGGCGGTGATGATGGTCACAGCGTTGCGGTCGGAGTCCATGCCGATGCCGGGTTGGGAAACGTCGTTGGCGACGATGGCGTCCAGTGCTTTAGCGACCAGCTTCTTGCGCGCGTTCTCCAGCACATTCTGGGTCTCGGCGGCAAAGCCGACAATGATCTGGTCTTTCTTGCGCGCGCCAAGTTCGGCGGCGATGTCAGGGGTGGGCTCGAGATCGATCTGCGCATAACCCTGCAGCCCCTCGCGGAGAAAATCGTGGCGCTTGAGCTTCTGCACCGAGGGAGTCGCCGGGCGGTAGTCGGCGACAGCAGCCGCCTTGATGATGATGTTGGCTTCATCCGCGTGTGCCAGGACGGCATCGTGCATTTCGGAGGCGCTCTCCACGCGGACAATCGTGACGCCATCGGGGAGTTTGATCGCTGTCGGCCCCGAAACCAGTACGACACGAGCGCCACGTCGCCGGGCGGCCTCGGCCAGGGCATAACCCATCTTGCCGCTGGAACGGTTGCTGATGTAGCGCACGGGATCAATCGCTTCGCGAGTCGGACCGGCGGTAATCAGGACGTTTTGCCCGGCGAAATCATTCGAGATGCCGAGCAGCTCCAGGGTGGCGGCGACAATAGCTTCGTTTTCCGCCAGTCGTCCCGGGCCCACCATGCCGCAAGCAAGATAGCCGCTGCCGGGTTCGACGACGCGCACGCCGCGGCTGCGCAGCTTCTCGAGATTGGCCTGCGTAGCCGGGTTGTTCCACATGTTCACGTTCATGGCCGGGGCAACGATCACGGGCGCGGTGGTGGCAAGGAAAAGGGTGGAAAGAAAGTCGTCGGCAATACCGTTGGCGAACTTGGCGAGAATGTCAGCGGTGGCGGGGGCGACGAGCAGCGCCTCAATGCGCTCCGCGACCGCAATATGTTCGATGGCAGACTCGAGGTTGGGCTCGCCGGAACCGCCGGCAAACATTTCGGTGATGACTTTTTCCCCGGACAGGGCGGCGAAGGTGAGAGGGCGCACGAACTGCTGTGCGGCGCCAGTCATGACGACCTGTACTTGAAGGCCGCGGTCCTGCAGCAGGCGAAGGATCTCCGCCGCCTTGTAAGCCGCGATACCGCCGCTAACACCGAGGGCGATTCTCATCAGGCAATCAGCTTTCGGCTATCGGCTGTCAGCAAAGCTGACTCACCGTAGCACTGATGTTTTGATGCCCAAACAGCAAAGTCGATGCGGTGATGGGCGCGAGGGCAAGCGCGCTCCATCTTCTTACTTCAGCACCAGGCGCTTATGGTTCCGACGGTGAAGTTTTGTCGAAGAACTCTTCGGCGACAGCGACCGGGGACTTGGGTACCTCGGGGATAAACCACTTGACCTTGCCCGCGCGGATCTCATCCTGGGCAATGCGGCAGGGCTTGCGCGACTGTGTGCTGATGATGGGACGCGCGCCGGATTGAATCTGGCGCGCGCGTCGTGCGGCGACCAGAATGTAGCGGTAGTTGCTGTCGAAGCCTTCCATCAACTTCATTCCCTTCACCTCATATCCATGCCAGCGGTCTCGAACGATGCCAGAATCTGCTCGGCGCGCGAAAACACATTGGCCTGCAGACATTGTTCAGCTAAGGCCAGCACACCGGCATTTTCGGCCGAAGGCTTGGTTCCGGAGCGTTGGAGACGCTCAGCCGCCACGATTGCCTTCAACTGGGCGATGGACTGTTCCAGGCGGTCGTTTACAAGAATATAATCATAGTTCCTGAAATTCTCAATTTCTTTCCGTGCACCTTCCAGGCGGCGGTTGATAACCTCTTCAGAATCCATATGTTCCACATGGCTCCGGTTACGCAGTCGGAACTCCAGGACCTGCCGGGAAGGCGGCAGAATGAAGATGCTGACCGCCTGCGGCAACTTCTCCTTCACCTGCGCCGCGCCCTGAACGTCGATGTCGAGCACGAGATCGCGGTTGGTCTTGCTGGCCTCTTCGAGGAAGCGCTTGGCGGTGCCGTAGTAATGGCCGAAGACGCAGGCGTACTCGAGAAACTCACCGCGGTTGATCATCTCCTCGAATTCCTGGGTGGAGACGAAGTAGTACTCGCGGCCATGCTGCTCGCTGCCGCGCGGCTTGCGGGTGGTGTAGGAGATGGAGAATTCCAGGTCGGGGACCAGCCGAAGCAGTTCGTTGGTGAGCGTAGTTTTGCCGGATCCGGAGGGCGCCGAGATGATGAAGAGGATGCCGCTCACTGCGCCTCCCGGTATGGGTTCGCACCCCTCATTCGACGTTCTGCACCTGTTCGCGGGATTTTTCGATTTCGGCTTTCATGCCCAGGCCGACCTCGGTGATGCGCAGCGCTTCGCCGGCAAGCCCGGAGGTTTTGGACATTAGCGTGTTCGCCTCGCGGCCCATCTCCTGCAGGAGAAAATCAAGCTTCTTGCCGACCTCGCCGCCCTGGTCGAGCAATCCGATGAAATGCTGAACGTGCGTTTCCATGCGAACCAGTTCTTCGCGGATGTCGCTGCGCTCGGCCAGCAGTGCAGCCTCCTGGAGGATGCGGTCGCGGTCGGCGTGAGCGCCAATGAGTTCCTGCATGCGCAGTTGGACCTTTTCCAGGTAGGCGCGTGACACGGCGGCACGGTGCTTGCCGATTTCGTGCGTAGCCTCCAAAAGACGCTGCATGTGTTCGCGGAGCTGGCGGTCGATGCCTTTGCCCTCCTCGGCGCGCATGGCGTCGAGACGCTTGACCGCATCGTCGAGCGTGGCGAGAACGGCTTGGGCGGTCTCCTCGTCAAAATCTCCGCCGGCGCCATCGAGCGCGCCGGGCATCTTGAAGATGCCGTTGAGGTCAGGTTCAGCGGTCAGCCCGAATTCGCCGGCGACCTTACGAAAAGCGCTGATGTAGCCTCCGACCAGCTCGCGATTAACGGTAATGCCCTGGGACTCGGCGCGATCAATAGAGAGCGTGAGCTCGACGTGGCCGCGCGCGAGCTTGGTTTTAAGGGCGCGGCGCAGCTGCATCTCCAGCGCATCGGTTTCCGCCGGCATGCGCAGGTGCAGGTCCAGAAAGCGGTGATTCACGGATTTCAGCGACAAGGTGAAGCCCAGGCGGTCGTGGACCTGACCTTTCACCTGCGCGTACCCGGTCATGGAGCGAATCGACATGATTTGTAATTGGTAATTTGTAATTGGTAATTGGCCGGTAGACCGGTTGCACTCTCAACAAAATTGCAAATTACAAACGCCAATTACAAATTATTTCTCTCCCGCCGATCCCGCCGCGACCTTCGGCGGCTCGAGGTCAACGAACTGCAAATCATACAACCTGCGGTAGGTTCCCAGGCGTGCCATCAAGTGTTCGTGGGAACCGATGTCGCTGATGACGCCGTTTTCCAAAACCACGATACGGTCGGCGCGACGCACCGTCGAGAGCCGGTGCGCGATCACGACGGTGGTGCGTCCGGACATAAGGTTCTGGAGTGCGGAGGCGACCAGGGCTTCGCTTTCCGTATCGAGCGCGGAGGTGGCCTCATCAAGGATGAGGATGGGGGCGTTCTTCAGCAGGGCGCGGGCGATGGCAATGCGCTGCCGCTCACCGCCGGAGAGACGAATACCACGCTCTCCGATGGTGGTGTCGTAGCCGGCGGGCAGACGTCGAATGAAGGAATCGGCGAGAGCGGCCTCGGCGGCGGCGTTCACCAGCGCCATGGGAACATCGGGCCGGCCATAGGCGATGTTGTTGCGCACGGAATCGTTGAACAGGATGGTGTCCTGGGTGACGATGCCGATCTGGGAGCGCAGCGAGAGCAGGCTGAGGTCGCGTACGTCGCGGCCATCAATGGTGAGGCGTCCGCCGGTGACGTCAAAGAAGCGCGGGATCAGGTGGACCATGGTGGTCTTGCCGGCGCCGCTGGATCCGACGATGGCGACCACTTCGCCGGCTTTGACTTCGAGATTGATGTCCCGCAACACCTCGCGCGACGAGCCTTCCCGGTCCTGGTAGGCGAAGCTGACGTGCTCGAAGCGAATGGCATCGCCGAATTTCGGCAACAGAACCGGCTTGGGCCGCTCCTGGACGTCGTCCTCGGCGTCGATGAAGGTGAAGATCGCCGATGAGGCGCCGATCGCCTGCTGGAAGTTGTTATAGAAAAGAGCGAACTTGCGGACCGGATCGTAGAGCTTGAAGACGGCAACGATGAAGGCCAGAAAACTACCGGCGGTGAAGACGCCGGTCTTGATGCGGTCGCGGCCCATGAGCAGAAGCAAGGCAATCGCGATGGCGCCGATGGTGTCCATCAGCGGAGAGCTGAGCGCGGCGGCGCGCACCGAGCGCAGGTTGGCGCGGAACAGGCGCTTGGCGGCGCCACGAAAGCGAATCGCCTCCCACACTTCCATGCCGAACGCCTTCACGATGCGGTTGCCGGTGATGGTTTCGTGCAGGATGTTATGGATTTCAGCGAGTTTATCCTGGCCGCGGCGGGTCGTGCTGCGCACGCGGCGTCCGATGCGATGGACCGAGAGAACGATGAAAGGAATGAACAGCAGCAGGACCCAGGCAAGTCTTCCGCCGAGCAGCACCACCACGAAGGCGGTAAAGACCAGGGTGAAGAACTGCTGCAAAAACTCGGCCAGGATGGCCGACATCGCAACCTGGACGCGTTCGATGTCGTTAATCAGGGTAGAGAGCAGCGTTCCGGTCGTAAAACGGTGAAAGAATGCGACCGAGCGGCGGAGCAGGGCGTTATAGAGCTCGTCCCGCAGGTCGGTAATGAGACCGAACCCGGCATAGTTCACCAGGTAGGTGCCGGCGTAGTCGAACAAGCCTTTGAGAATGGTGGAGGCGACGAGCGCGAAAGCGACGATGGTCCAGGCATTGTGAAAGTGCTCAGGAACAAGCTGCTGCAGGTAGATGTGGCGGTGCGACCAGGGGACAGTGAACAGTTGGATCTGATTGGAATTGGAGGCGGGGTGCAGGACCCGGTCGAAAATGGGCCCGACCAGCAAGACGCGGAAGGCGTCCAGAAGCCCAACGAACGCCAGCAGAACGACGGAGACCAACAACTGCAGGGCGTAAGGGCGGACGTAGCGCAGCAGACGCCAGGCGTTACGCATCGACGCCCCGCGGTGCAAGGCTGTGGAGTGGAGGGAACAAGTCGTTATTCTACATTGGTTCGAGGGTGATGTCGGTGAGTTCGCGCACGAGGGCGTGCGCGCTCCAACAGCTCCGTTTCTAGCGTGGGCTGTCGCGGTGCAGGGCCTTGACCTGGTAGCCGGATTTGCGGAGGCGCTTGGCGACATCTTCCGCGATCATCACGGAGCGATGCTGGCCCCCAGTGCAGCCGAAGCCAATGGTCAGGTAGCTCTTCCCTTCCTTGACGTAGTGCGGCAGCAGGTACACCAGCAAATCGGAGATGCGATTGATGAACTCCTTCGTCTGCGGGAAGGAGCGAATGTATTTCGCGACCTTGGGATGACGCCCGGTATAGGGCCGGAACTCGGGCACGAAGTGTGGGTTGGGAAGAAAGCGGACATCGAAGACGAGGTCGGCGTCCTCGGGCACGCCGTGCCGGTACCCGAAGCTGACACAGGAGACCAGGATGTTCTTGTCGGTGCGCTCGCGTTGGAAACGTCGAATGATGTGGTCGCGCAGCTCGTGAACATTGAACTTGGAAGTGTCCACGATGATGTCGGCAACGGCGGAGATAGGCCGGAGGCGGCGGCGCTCGGCAGTGATGGATGACTTCACGGGCGCGGCGGTGCCCAGGGGATGTGGGCGCCGAGTTTCGCTGAAACGGCGCAGCAGGATTTCGTCTTTCGCTTCGAGAAAAAGAACGGTGGTTTGCAATTGCCGCTTAATCTGCTTGAGCATGACGGGCAGGCGGTCAAGTTTGGCGCCTTCGCGCACGTCCACTACCAGCGCGGTGCGCTCGACATCCGAGGAGCGCGCCAGCTCGGCGAAGCGCGCCAGCAAGTCCATGGGAAGATTGTCAACGGCGTAGTAGCCAAGGTCCTCGAAGACCTTGAGCACCGAGGCCTTCCCGGAACCGCTCATGCCGCTGATGATGACCAGTTCCGGACGGCGGCCGTTTCCGCGCCTGCGAGTACTTTTGTGGGCGGGGGTAACGCGGCGACCGTTCCTGGAGTGGGATGAGGGCACGAAATCATCGTAAACCAGAACCTTGCGAAGTCAGAAGTAAGAAGTCAAAAGTCAGAAGTCAAAACGACCAACAAGTAGAAGACTCCCAGTTGCTCTTAGCTCTGACTTCTTACTTGTTATTTGTCTTAGAGCCTGTAACGAAACCTCCGTTGCCGCAGCAGCCTCGCAAATGCCGCACTGAAGCTTGCTACGTGAAGGCGAGTTATCGCCAGTTACGGTTCGTCGGCGCCAGTCATCCATCCCATCACTCTTAAATTTGACCCAATTCGGAATTGCTTCTGCACTCTGCACATTCGGCGCTTGTGCTTCACCGGTCAATGTGGACAATTATCCCGACCGCTGTATGCCTCAGGCTGAAGCTGGAAAGGAGAAGCCCATGTCGACCAGTGCTAACGTCAGTAAGTCCGTGTTGAAGCTCGAAACGGACAAGACCCCCAACCAAGTCACGCTTCGCTGCTCTGGCCGGTTAGTCTCGGACACCTGCGAACAGTTTCAGAGGACCGTACGAGAGCTGATGCCGACTACCAAGCTCCTAGTCATCGACATGTCCGAGGTGAACTACCTTGACAGCAGCGCGCTGGGCACGATTATGGGGCTGTATCTTTCTTCCAAGCGCGTGGGCTGTGAATTCAAGCTCGTCAAACTGACTCCGCGGGTGAAGGAACTTTTGAGCTTAACACGGCTCACCGACGTGCTCGCAAGCCACACCCAAGGGGAAGTGTTCGGTCTGTAACCTACCTGGTCGCCAGATCACCTGATCGCCCGACGAAAAAGGGGCACGTGCAGTGCCCCTCTCGTCGAAAATATGAATTTCAAGGCCCAGGTCAGGGCGCTTCGATCAACTCCATTTTGCCGTCGCGGGTGCGATGCAGGACTTTGACTTTGCCCTTGAGGTCGCGGAATACAAAAACGTCGCGATCGCGGAACTGGGCTTCTTTCACCGCTTCCTCCACCGTCATGGGACGAATCGCAACCGAATCGGTGGAAGGCACGACATGGGCTTCCAGGGCGCGAGTGGAGACCGGAAAGGCGTGGACGACCACCGGGACGGCAGTTGAAGCGGTAGCGCCGACCGCCATCCGATATCCCTCCCCTTGGACCTCGGCAGTGCTGGCGGGCTGCTTCTTGCGCGCCTTCTGCTTGATGGAGCGCCAGCGGGTGCGGTGCTTGATGGCCTGGCGCTCAATGCGGTCGAGGGCTTCGCCGACGGCAGCCACCATGTCGCCCGCCTCGGCTGCGCCGACTATAGGATTGCTGCGCACCGTGACCGTGATTTCAGCCTTGCAACGGTGTTTTTCGACGGCAAGAATTACCTTGGACTCAAAATTGTCACCCAGGATTTTAGTGAGTTTGGAGAGACCGTGTTCGACCTGCTTGCGGACCTTGGGAGTGACTTCATACTGCCGGCCGGTATATTCCACGTTCATCGAACGCCCCCTTTACGCCAGGATGTCCGCCGTCCGTGTTCCGAACGTCCCGGTGACCATCCTGGTGCGTTCAACTTCCTGTACGGATAAAACGCTGTCCCCCATCGCGCGGGGAACGACGCCAATCAGTTCTTCACTCTCCGCTGGTGGGTACTCGGGATGCGCATGTCCTCCCGGTATTTCGCGACCGTACGGCGAGTGACCTGGATACCCTGCGACTGGAGGATGCGGGTGATCTGCTCGTCCGTCAACGGCCTGGTGGAATCTTCTTCCTCAATCAGCTTCTTGACCCGGCGCTTGAGGATGAGCAGCGAGGTATTGCCGCCCTCCGGCCCATTCACGCTCTCGCTGAAGAAATAGCGCAGCTCAAACACGCCTTGCGGGGTGTGCGCGTACTTGTTGGCGACCGCGCGGCTTACGGTGGAGGGATGCACGCCGATTTCTTCCGCCACTTCCTTGATCATCATCGGCTTCAACTGGTCGATGCCGTGGTCCAGGAAATCTCTTTGCCGCCCCAGGATCGCGTAGCAGACTTTCAAGATAGTCTGCTTCCGTTGCTCAATGTTCTTGATCAGCTGGATGGCGGACTTATACCGCTCTTTAACGTAATTGCGAACATCTTTTTCGGCGGCTTCGCGGCTGAGCAGCTTCTTGTATGTCGTATTGAGACGGAGCTGCGGGACATCGTCGTCGTTGAGCACGGCGAGGTACTCATCGCCATGCTTGATGAAGGCAACATCGGGCTCGATCAGCCGCGGTGATTCCTTGTTGTAGCGCAGACCCGGACGGGGATCGAGGGTCTTGACCAGGTCAAGGGCGGTTTGCACGGCCTCCAGCGGCCGGCCGATCGCCTTGGCAATCTCCTTCAGCTGCTTGTTCTGCACCGCGCGCAAATGATCCCTGACAATCACGATCGCGTCGGCCAACGCTTCGCCGGTGCCATTTCCATTGGCAACTTGCTTGTGCGTCTGCTGCAGGAAATTCAGTTGCGCCAGCAGGCATTCGCGCAAGTCGCGCGCGGCAACGCCGACCGGGTCCATCTGCTGGACCAGGGAAAGCGCTTCTTTCAACTCGTCGCGGGTGAACAGCGGCTTGACACCGCTCGACGGCACGACGTGCAAACCCGTCTGTGGTTCGGCCGCGTGTTCGCCTTGCTCAGCCACCACTGCGGCGGAAATCGGTTCCTCAATGGGTGCGGCCGCTTCTGGCTCAGCTACCGCCACCTTGGGCTCTGCCAGGTCCACATCCGCCTCGGCGATGGCTGTATCGGCTTGGGATAATTCCGGAGCCGGCTGCGCGCCTTCGCCCAGCCAGGCAGGAATTCCCTGCATATCGGCGCCGAGCGCGTCAGCGTCATCGACCGCGGCGAGCATGAGGTCGGACTCAGCAGCAGCTTCGGGCTCCGGCTCCGGATCGGGAACGATGGGATTAGGATGGACGCCGTGGACCGGCGGCAGCGCGGCCTGCATCAACTCTTCTTCGCTGGCGGTCAGATATCCGTCTTCGCTCAGGTTCCCGATGATCAACTCGGCAGCCTCGCGAACTCCCGGGCTGAAACTCATCGCGCCCAACTGCCACATCAGGTGGTCGGTGAGCGTGGTCGCCTTGGAGAGGAAGTTTTCAAAGGAAGGTTTCTCGACCGCTTCGCCTTCCGGGCTGCGATAGCCGGGATCGAGGTAATCCTGGAAAAAAGAGCCGAAATCAATCTCGTCGAAAGGATCTTTCTTCTCGACGGCGGCGGCGGGATCGGCCTCGGCGGCGGCGAGACGGTCGCGCTCCTCCTCCTTGCCGGCCACTTCATCGAGCAGCGGAACGGTGCCGTCCAATTCCTCCAGGACGGGGTTTTCCACCATTTCCGCGTTGATCATGTCCTTCAGCTCAAGCTTGTTGAGTGCCAGAACGCTGACCATCTGCACCAAACCTGGTGTCAGGATCTGCTTCTGGGAAACCCTCAGATTGAGCTTTGGCGAAAGCAGTACCATGGGTCCCTAACTCGCTTGACGTTTAGTGGCTTGCCGATTTGGCTATCGAATTGCTAACCCGCACGCCACACTCAAAGTGTCTCTCCGAAATTGCCCGGAGGCAAGTTACTGTTGTAAGAAAAAGTACTAGACCAACGAGAAACTCTCCCCTAAATAGACGCGCTTGACTTCCGGGTTGCTGCCGAGCTGCTCGGGAGTGCCGACGAAAGAAATGCGGCCTTCGGTGATGATGTAGGCCCGGTCAGTCACAGACAGGGTTTCGCGAACGTTATGGTCGGTGATCAGTACCCCGATGCCGCTTGCCTTCAGATCGGAGATAATCCTCTGCAGGTCCAAGACTGCAATTGGATCGATTCCCGAAAAGGGCTCGTCCAACAAGATAAACTTGGGCTGAATGCAAAGGGCGCGGGCGATTTCCACCCGGCGGCGTTCCCCGCCGGAGAGCGCATACCCCCTGTTTTTGCGGATATGTCCTAACCCAAGCTGGCCGATCAGCCTCTCCATGCGCTCGCGACGCTCGTGCCAGGACAGCGGCTGGGCCTCCAACACCGCCAGGATGTTCTCCTCTACGGTCAGCTTGCGAAAAACCGAGGGCTCCTGGGGCAGGTAGCTGATGCCGAAGTTGCGCGCGCGCAAGTACATCGGGGTGGCGGTAATGTCCTCGCCGTCCATCAGAATCCTTCCCGATTCGGGCGGAATGAGGCCGACAATCATGTAAAAGGTGGTGGTCTTGCCGGCGCCGTTTGGACCCAGCAAACCGACGACTTCGGCTTGATTGACGTTGAGGCTTACGGCGTTTACGACCCGGCGTCCACGATAAGATTTACCTATCTCTTCTGTCGCCAGGGTCTGCATCTATTTCGTTATCCGTGTTCGAGTTACGGTCGGTGAGGAGCCGCCGCTCTCGACCACGACCCTATCATCGCGACTGAAGAAAGTCAACGAATCGCCGGTGATTTTGCCCCGTTCGGCATCAAAAATGCTGGGAGGCCCGCCAGTCAGAACAAATTTGCCGTCCGCAGCGGTATATACCAGTTTGGTTCCGGTGGCCCGGCGATTGGGTTCCTGGATGTTGATATGGCCAGCGGCCACGATTTTTTCGATTTGACTGGGTCCGGGCTGGTTGGCAGAGCTGGGACCCTGGTCGCGGGGCAACAGGTAAACCTCGGCTTGATCGGCTGTCATGGTACTGTCCGCACCTCGCACCACCACTCCTCCTTCAAAACGAGCGCGCCGTTCGTTGTCGGCATAGGTCAGCAGCGCCGAGCGAATGCTGACGGGAGTGACTTTCCCTTTATTGTCCTGCTGGATGAAAGTGGTGGACACGGCACCGGCAGTCGCGCCGGGGGTGGAGGATCGGGCGATCAGCTGGCGGGAGTCGCGGTTGAACTCGATGACCGCCGCCTGCACGATACTGGAGCCCTGCCACAACCTGGCGCCGCCGGAATAAACCGCAGTGCCGCCGTTGCGCGTGGCACGCATGGTGGGCGCAGTGGCATGGATGGGGTCGGAGGAGGCGAGCAGAGCGCCGCCGGGCTTGGGCTTCAGTTCGCTGTAAGTGCTTTTGACATCGCCGGTGGCGATGGCATCGCCGGAGTGGCGGTCGATGCTAATGTTTTCGGCGGTGGTGGTCAGGCCGCCATCAACCACGCGCGGCGAGCCGATAAGGCTCAACATTTCGTCTCGTGGCGTGTAGCGTGCGTGCTCGGCCCAAGCGGCGCGCTCGGCGCCTCCGGGCGCGGCGGGCTCGGTGTAATGAAAATGGCCCTCCTGGATGAGGGTCGCGATCCCGCCGGCGGGGTTGAAAGCGACATCGAGGCGATCGCTGGTGCTGGTTTTGTCCGGTTGACCAGACGCGGAAGAAACCACTTTGGCCTCCGGCGTTCCTTGCAAACGATCGAGGCGATTTTGCCGGTTGAAGGTGGCTTCGAAACGTCCGGCAGTGGCGACGGTCTGGGCGGCGTCCTGACCCCCAGCACCCGCGACCGCGAACACGGTCACCTGCGCCGGACCAGAGGTCACCGCCTGGTCGAGTTCGCGACCGTTCTTCAACCGAAAATCGATCGCTGAGGCCGAGATTTCGACCGGCCGCGCGGTGGCGGATTTGCCGGGCTGCTGCAGCAGCTTTACGCCGTCCGTTGCAACGAGTTTGTCGGCCTGGTTTTTCGACACGAAGTTGACGGTGACTTTCCCGGCGGTTCCCTGCATCGGCTGGTCACCAGCACTGCTGAACTGCACGCCGCCGGAAAAGACCGCCGATTTCAGGTTGTTGGTTGCGGTGATCCAGGCATCGGCACGCGGCGAATGTAATTCAGTGGAAGACTTCCCCTGGCTGGCGGCGCGCACGTCGCCGGTGGCCAGCAAATGCTCGATCGTGTTGTCGTCGCGCAGGTACACCGTAAGTTGGTTGGCAGCAAAGCTGTCGGCTTCGCCCGCCACCAGCACACCCTCAAACACGGCGCGGTTCGGGCCCTTGGTAATGACGGCATGCCGGGCGGTGAACTGCATCGCGCCGGGTTCGGAGGAATGGACCACGATGTCCGATACCAGCGTGAAGGTGGCGGCTTTGGAGTCGTAACTGGCGCCTACGGCGAAACCGTTTGCCTGCGGCACGCGGAATTCAATCCGCTCCTTGGTGCTTGCTAAACCGGTTTTCGCGTTGAACAACAGGCCGCTGGTCTTGAGGTGAATGGGGTTCTTCAGCTCCGCCGGGGCCGCCTGATCGGGATTGAGAGGCCCTTCGGCGTTGCCCTCGAGGTCGAAGTGGACGTCGCCCTTGGCGGTCACCTCTCCGGATTGCGGGTCGTACTCGAAGTCGGAGCCATAAATCTGGTCATAGCGGTTGGACTCGCGGCCATAGACGATGATGCTGACATCCCGCAACTCCGCTTTTCCGGTTTCCTTGAACTGCACGGCGCGCGAAGCATGGATGGTGAACAGGGTGCGCCCAGCCTCGGATTTCGAGAGAGAAAACCCCTGCGTGCTCTGCTGGATGTCAACGCCGAGCTTTTTCGGAATGTCCTGGATGGCATGCCGTACGCGCATCCGCCCGTAGAAGTAGAACCCCGCCACCACCACGGCGAGCAGAATCGCAGCCGTGGCAAACCACACCCTGAGGCGAGAAATGTTGACGGGCATGATTTCGATTGTATTACCCGGCGCGGAGCCAGCGGCACCGGATGTGCTGGTATTCTGTTTTCGAAAGCATCCAAGAAGCATGCCGCAGGAGAACTCCAGCGCCGATTCGAACCAGGCCAACTCGCACGGACGAGTGTGGCAGGCGCTGCGATCACTGCGGCACCGCAATTTTCAGCTCTTCTTCAGCGGCCAACTGATCTCCCTGATCGGGACCTGGATGCAGTCCGTTGCACAGTCCTGGCTGGTCTACCGAATGACGGGATCGTCTCTGCTGCTGGGCTCGGTGGGATTTGCGTCACAGCTCCCAGTATTCCTGGTTGCGCCTATCGGCGGCACGATCGTGGACCGCCACAACCGCCACCGCTTGATCATCGCGACGCAAACGGCGTCGATGCTGCTGGCCTTTATCCTGGCATGGCTGACGCTCAGCCATCGAGTGCAGGTATGGCACATTTTCGTGCTGGCGGCGCTGCTGGGCGTGGTGAACGCGTTCGACATCCCGGGGCGGCAGGCATTCCTGGTGGACATGGTGGGCCGCGAAGACCTGATGAACGCGATCGCGCTGAATTCCTCGATGTTCAACGGCGCACGCATCGTGGGCCCGGCGGTGGCCGGCATCCTGGTGGCGGCGGTCGGCGAGGGATGGTGCTTTTTTGCCAACGCGGTGAGCTACATCGCGGTAATCGTCGGCTTATTGCTGATGAAGGTCCGCGCTCATGAACGGGCGGCGCGCACGGCATCGACGCTGGAGAACATCATCGAGGGATTCCAGTACGTTCGCCAGACCGGACCGATCAAGGCGCTGCTGTTGCTGCTCGGATTGGTCAGCCTGGTGGGCATGCCCTACGCCGTGCTGATGCCGATTTTCGCCGACCGCATCCTCCATGTAGGCGCCCGCGGGTTAGGGCTGTTAATGGGCGCAACCGGAGTCGGCGCCCTGCTCGGCGCATTAACGCTGGCCGCAAAACAAGGCTTGAAGGGATTGGGCAAGTGGGTAGCAGTCTGTTCGGTCGGATTCGGATTCAGCTTGATCCTGTTCGCGTTGTCGCGCTCGCTGTGGCTCTCCCTGTTGCTGTTGCTGCCGGTGGGTTTCACCATGATGGTGCAGATGGCATCGTCGAACACGCTGATCCAGTCCATGGTGCCCGACCACTTGCGCGGGCGCGTGATGGCGCTGTACTCGATGATGTTCATGGGCATGGCGCCGTTCGGGTCGTTCTTCGCCGGGGCCCTCGCCGACCATCTGGGCGCGCCGATCACGGTGGCGCTCGGCGGCATTGCCTGCATTGCCGGCTCGGCGCTGTTCGCAGCGCGGTTGCCGGGATGGCGCGCGGAAGCACGGCAACTCATCATCGCGCAAACAATCGCCGGCGGCGATCCTGCGCAGGAAATGACGGTGCGGGGAATTTCACAAAGGTAGCTGGTAGCTGGGGGTGGCGGTTTCTAACCACCAGCTATCGGCACGAGCTACCAGCTAGTCAATCCAGTCCTGCTCGTTCGGCAGCAAGCCTGGCCAGCGCAGCCCAGTCCTGCTCGCCCATGCCGCGAGCCACGGCGGAGAGAAAGCTGTCGTGAATGAAGCTGGCAACCGGCATGGGAACGGCTTCTGCATCGGCGGCAGCCAGTGCCAGGCGGACATCTTTCAACCCAAGCCGCAGGCGAAATCCAGCCGGCTCCCACTTCTGCTGCGCAATGATGCCGCCGTAAGTCCGGTAGACCGGTGCGGCAAACAGCGAGTTGGTGAAGACGTCGAGCATGCTATCAGCGGCGAGGCCGTACTTGCGCCCGAGCGAGAACGCTTCCCCCAGGCACTCGATCACCGATGCAATCATGAAATTTCCGGCGAGCTTGGTAACGTTCGCCATTACCGGCTCTTCGCCGACGGTAAAAGTTTTCTGACCCATGGCGTCAAAGAGTGGACGGCAGCGCTCGACCGCCGCGGCTGGACCGGCGGCCACGATGAACAGCTTGGCCGCTTCGGCGGCTTCAGGCCGCCCAAAGACCGGCGCTGCAACCAGGACCTGGCCGTGCTCGCGATGCATTTGCGTCAGCCGCTTCGACAGCGCCGCGCTAATCGTGCTCATGGAAATATGGATTGCGCCTTTGGGTAGATTGGCAACCAGCCCTTCCGGACCGAAGGCGATCTGCTCCAGGGCGGCATCGTCGGCGACCATCGTGATGGCAATGTCGGCGCCGATGGCGGCGGGACTCGGGGCGACCTTCGCTCCCTCTTTCCCGAGTTCATCCGCCTTGGAGCGGGTGCGATTGAAAACCACCACTTCATGGCCGGCCTTCAGCAGGTTGCGCGCCATGCCTCGTCCCATGCTGCCCAAGCCCAGAAATGCTGCCTTCATGCTTGCTCTCCTTTCAGGACCTCGGCTGCGATCGGGAAATGGCGGCCGGAAAACGCGCGGCGGGACGGCGGAATGTCTGCCGCGAGTTGCTTCACGAATGCTTTGTGGCGCGCACCACGCTTGGGGATGCTTCGCGGTGCGCGCCGGTTAATGTTTCATGGGCCGCTTCAGCAGCAGGCGAGTTTCACTCGAAGATGGATTCGGGAAGAACGATGTCGGCCGGAAGATCGAGTCCGACCCTTTGCGACATGATCCGGCGCGCCTCGGCGGCGGAGTTGACCTGCTGAAGCTCCCCACCATTTGCACTGATAACCGTAAGGTCGCGATTACGCAGTGTTACCCGCTCGTCCGGGCGCACACGCTGCGCCGTCAAGGAATGGCGAAACACCGACGATTCGTAAGTGGAGGTGAACCAGTTCGCGACCTCGTAATCAATCCGCTCTTGCGGTTC
>DASSIZ010000063.1 GCA_035691485.1 Terriglobales bacterium | reverse complement strand
CCCGGTGCCCCGCTCACCGTGATGCTGGCGTACGGTTTGTGGCGCGACAAGTTCGGCGCCGACGCCTCCATGATCGGCCGCAACATCATCATCGATGGCCTGCCGCGCCAGGTCATCGGCGTGCTGCCTCGGAATTTCTGGTTCATGGACTCCAAGGCTGCCGTGTTATTGCCGTTGCAGTTCGACCGCAACAAGACCTTCCTGGGGCAATTTCAGTATTCCGGAATCGCGCGGCTCAAACCTGGCGTGTCGCTTGCGCAAGCCAGCGCCGATTGCGCGCGGCTGATTCCCGTCGCCGCTCGCAGCTTTCCCCCATTTCCGGGACTATCCCTCGCTAGTTTCGAGTGGGAGCGTGTCACGCCCGCATTCACGTCGCTGAAGGCGAGCGTGCTGGGAGATATCGGCGGCGTGCTCTGGGTGCTCATGGGCACCATCGGACTCGTGCTGCTGATCGCCTGCGCCAACGTGGCAAATTTGATGCTTGTGCGCACGCAAGGCCGCCAACAGGAACTCGCCATACGCTCGGCTCTTGGCGCCGGCTGGTGGCAAATTGCGCGCGAATTGCTGCTGGAAAGCCTGGTGCTCGGTGTCGCTGGCGGCGCAGTTGGCGCAGGCTTGGCGCTCGCCGCTCTACGCCTGCTCCAGGTCCTGCATCCCGCCAATCTTCCACGCCTCGAACAGATTTCCATGGATACGGGGTCCGTTCTTTTCACCTTCGCCATTTCTGTTTTTGCAGGCTTGTTGTTTGGGCTGATTCCCGCCATTCGTTATGCCGGCGGCGGTGTGGCGGCGGCGCTGCGTACCGCCGGCCGCGGCGCCAGCGAAAGCCGCCAGCGCCATCGCGCGCGCAACACGCTGGTTGTCGTGCAAGTTGCCCTGGCTTTGGTTCTGCTGATCAGTTCGGGCCTGATGATTCGTACCTTCCAGGCGCTGCGCCACGTAAATCCCGGCTTCGTACGCCCGGAAGAACTGCAAACCTTCGACATTTCTATTCCGCGCAGCGTCTCCGCCGCTCCGGTTGCTGTCACCCGCATGGAGCAGAGTATCGCCGACAAAATCGCAGCCGTCCCCGGCGTGTCCAGCGTCGCGCTGACCAACGATGTACCCATGGCTGGCGGGCACTGGCTCGACCCCATCGATGTCGAAGACCGAACCGACTTGAAGGCCACCGGCCGTGTCTACAAGTTCGTCTCGCCGGGCCTGCTGGCGACCATGGGGAATTCCTTGGTAGCCGGCCGCGACTTCACCTGGGAGGATTTATACGATCAGCATCGCGTCGCCATGCTTTCGGAGAATCTTGCACGCGAGCTATGGGGCACGCCACAAGCAGCGTTGGGCAAGCACATCCGCCACGTGAGCACTTCCCCCTGGCTTGAGGTCATTGGTGTCGTCGGCGATGAGCGGGCGGATGGCGTGGATCAACCCGCCCCCGAAACTGTCTATTGGCCGCTGCTGATGGATCATTTCGGTCCCGAGCCACTCTCCGCCATTCCCGGCGTTTCTTATGTGGTGCGCACGCCGCGCGCCGGCTCCAGCGCGCTCATGCAGGAAGTCAGCCAGGCTGTCTGGTCCGTAAGCAAGGAACTGCCGCTCGCCAATCCGCAAACCTTGGAGGATCTGTACAACAAATCGCTGGCGCGGACTTCTTTCGCTTTGGTCATGTTGGGAATTGCGGGCGCCATGGCCTTCGCACTGGGCGTCGCCGGATTGTACGGCGTGATTTCATACTCTGTTGCGCAGCGCACACGCGAAATCGGCATCCGCGTTGCGATTGGCGCCCAGCATTCCACCGTGCGGCGCATGTTCATCGCGGAAGGCGCGCGGCTCGCGGCCATCGGCATTGCCGTCGGTTCGGTAGCGGCGCTCGGCCTGATGCGGCTGATGGCCTCGTTGCTGTTCGGCGTCAAGCCCATCGACCCGTTGACCTACGCCGGTGTAGCGGCCGCTTTAGCCGCTGCCGCGGCGATGGCCAGCTACATCCCCGCACGCAGGGCGATGCGCGTCGATCCGATGGTCGCTTTGAGATACGAGTGAAGCCGGGTGCGTCAGCAGCAGCTATGTGCCAGGCTGATGTGCGAGTTCAAGAGTGCGTCGTGGAGGGCTGCTGTTCTTCTTCTCCGTGCGCCAGTCCAAACTTTTTCATCTTGTAGCGAAGGGCGTCGCGGCTGATATCCAGGAGCTTGGCAGCTTTAATCTGGTTGCCATGCGACTGCCTCAACGCCAATTCCACCAGGGCATGTTCGATGTCTTCCAGCGAGGTTCCCCCTTCGGGGATGGACAACGGTGGCAAGCGCCGTTTAGACCCGCCTTCGAGCGGTTCCTGCGAACCAGACGCGCTCGCTTCCATTGCCGTCGTTCCGCTTACGGCCGTTCCGCTGCGCCCGGTAGCGACGGCAAAAGGCAAATCGTCGGGCTTCAGAGACGTGCCATCCTCCAGAAGCATGGCGCGCTCCAGCGCGTTTTTCAGTTCGCGGACATTTCCAGGCCAGTCGTAATTCATCAGGAGGCGCTTGGTTTCCTCCTGCAGCCCCTGCACCGACTTGCGAAACTTGCGGTTGTAGTGATCGATGAAGAAATCAACGAGTGCGGGGACATCCTCTTTTCGTTCGCGCAGCGGCGGAAGAAAAATCGAAATGATGGCCAGCCGGTAGTACAAATCCTGGCGAAACTGGCCTTCGCGCACGGCACGCTCCAAATCGCGATTCGACGCCGCGATCACGCGAACCTCTACCTGGATATCGCGCACGCCGCCGACGCGCCGGATCACCTGATCTTCGAGAACGCGCAGCAGTTTTGCCTGCAGCAGCGGCGTGAGTTCGCCGATTTCGTCCAGAAAAAGCGTGCCGCCGTCGGCGACTTCAAAAAGCCCCTTTTTCATGGCCTTCGCGTCGGTAAATGCGCCGCGCTCGTGGCCAAAAAGTTCCGCTTCCATCAAAGTTTCCGGAATTGCGGAGCAATTGATCGCCACGAACGGTTTGTCTTTGCGCGCGCTCTGATAATGAATCGCCTTCGCGACCAGATCCTTGCCAGTGCCGCTCTCTCCCTGAATGAGGATGGTGCTGGCTTCGCTGGCGGCCACCTTGTGCACGAACTTCATCAACTCGGTCATCTTGCGCGACACGCCGATGACGTCGTGGTAGCCGGTGCGGCGCCGCACTTCTCCGCGCAGCGACTCCACTTCCGTGCGCAGCGCGCCCGCTTCCAGCGCGTTTTGGAGCGTTACGCCAAGCTCTTCGTAATTGATGGGTTTGCTGACGAAGTCGTAGGCCCCAAGTCGTAACGCGGCCTTCACGTCCTCGAGCTGAGGGTCCGCGGTCATCATGATGACTGTGCGGGTATCGCCGCTTTGTTTCAGCTTCTCAAGCACTTCAATGCCGCTCTGCCCCGGCAAGTGAACGTCGAGGAGGATGGCGTCGGGCGATTCGTTTTGCAGGACGCGCAAAGCTTCTTCCCCGTCCGCAGCATCAGCGGTTTGGTAACCGTATTCCGCACACTTCTTCGCCAGCGCCCAGCGCACAAGCTTCTCGTCGTCCACGATCAAGATTT
>DASSIZ010000062.1 GCA_035691485.1 Terriglobales bacterium | reverse complement strand
ACGAAGATGCTGCAACTTCCGGTGATGACACGATTTCCAGTGCACGACGCCGATGATCCGGCGTAATGACGTGGGGCCACAACTTTAGGTAAGACGAGAATTCCGGCGTCTTGTCCCCGCGCTCCAACAGGGCGAGGAAATGATTCGACAGGCGCTCTCGCTGATGTGCGGAGAAGGTTGCACTCCGCAGCGCGTGGGCCATGCGCGTGCGTGCGTATCCGGAATACGAAACGATGTGCCGCTCCACGATGAAGTCAACCGCAAGGGCGATGCATGCGCGATCTCCCGCGCGCACACCGTCGGCGAGGTTGTACCAGATTGCGCGAAACGAAGTTGCACCACGCTCCAAAGCGGCGCGCGGCGTGCCGGCGATATCAAACGTCCCACCGAGGTTTCGATGCGCCGCGATCACGGCCTCGGTGCGCCACTTTTCCGGCAGGGCGTGGTAAGCGTCAAAGGACAAACCGTGCTTTCCGCCACACATGCTCATCTTGTCACCCGCGGATCGGGTCGCGATACCTGGATCATGCGCGAAGGCTGGCCGACGGATCTCTCGATCATTCCAGGAATGCCACGCGACTGACGTCTATGGCCTGCCAGCCATGCTCTTGGCAGAGGGCCAGGATAGAAGCAACGACTGACCTGAGACGAAACGTGTAGCCAGTTGGAAGGTGAGTTCTCTTACCCTTTGAGGCAAGGAGAACTCCATGAAGAAGCGACACAGCGAAGAACAGATCATCCGGATCCTGCGGGAAGCCGAGGCGCAAGAAGTACCGATCCGAGAGGTTTGCCGGCAGCACAACATCTCTGAGCAGACGTTCTACCGTTGGCGGGACAAGTACGGCGGCATGGAGGTGGCCGATGCCCGGCGCTTGAAGGATCTGGAAACGGAGAACGCCAAGCTCAAGCGCTTGGTGGCCGAGCAGATGCTGGTGATCGACGGGCTGAAGGAGTTCAGTCGAAAAAAATGACGACCCCGTCGGGGCGACGCTTGGTGCTGGAGCACCTGACTCGCCGGGGCATCTCGCAACGCAAGGCTTGCCGTTACTTGGGGCTGAGCCGCCGGGTGACGAGCTACATGCTGAAACAGCCGGACAAGGATCGGGCGATGGGTGAACAACTGCTGGCGGCCTCGCAGGCGGTGCCGCGATTCGGGTATCGACGCATGGCGGCATGGCTGAGTCTTGGTGAATCGCGGGTGCGGCGCATGTGGCGCCAGATGGGCTTGAACATCCCGCGGCGCAGGCCACGGCGGCGGCGTTCCGGCAGCGACATCCGCCTCCCCGGAGCGGTGCGTCCGAACGCGGTGTGGTGCTACGACTTCGTCCACGACCAGCTGGTCGATGGCCGCTCGTTGAAGCTGCTGTGCGTGCTGGACGAGTACACCCGCGAATGCCTGGCGATCGAGGTCGGCGCCAGTCTGCGTTCACAGGACGTGATCCTGACCTTGTCGCGACTGATGCGGCTGTATGGCAAGCCGGCCTACGTTCGATCTGACAACGGCGCCGAATTTACTGCAGCCAAGGTGATGCGTTGGCTGCGCGACCAAGCCATCGGGCCAGCGTTCATTGCGCCTGGCAGCCCTTGGCAGAACGGCTTCGTCGAGAGCTTCAACGGCAAGCTTCGCGACGAACTGCTCAACCGCGAGTGGTTCCGCACGCGAGCCGAAGCCAAGGTACTGATCGAGCGCTGGCGGCGGTTCTACAACGAGCAGCGACCGCACAGCGCACACCGCTACCAGCCACCGGCAGAGGTCCGCCGGAACTGGATCGAAACCGCTACCATCGAACCGAGACTCACCGCCTGAGTGGCTACAAAAAACCGTCTCAGGTCACTGCCACAGTGGAAACTGCTTACGATGTGTCATGGCTGCTCCTTGCTTGTGGGGCCTAACGCCCGAGGTAACCGGCGCAAAGACCGCGTAGCGGGATTTGCGTCCGGTTGACCGAATAGTTAGGGGGCGAAATAGCATTGTGTGGACTGCTTGCGGTACAGATACAGAGCTACTGCGCCCAGAACTGCCAACCCTACCAAAGCGAGCGCAGGATGGC
>DASSIZ010000061.1 GCA_035691485.1 Terriglobales bacterium | reverse complement strand
CGTTGTCCTTCGGAAGGATGACTTCGAACAATCCCGCGCGGTGTGCGGCGAGGAGCTTCTCTTTCAATCCGCCGATGGGAAGAACTTTGCCGCGCAGCGTAATTTCGCCGGTCATCGCGATATCGCGGCGAACGGGAATCTTGCTCAACGCGCTGGCAATCGCTGTCGCAATGGTGATGCCCGCCGACGGGCCATCTTTCGGGATGGCGCCTTCAGGCACGTGCACGTGAATATCGAAATTGCGATAGAAGTCGCGCGTCAATCCCAGGCGCTGAGCCCGTGAGCGGATGTACGACATGGCCGCGTGCGCCGACTCCTGCATCACGTCGCCGAGTTTGCCGGTCAGCGTGAGCTTGCCCTTGCCGTCCACTACGGTGGCTTCGGTCGAAAGAATCGAGCCGCCCACTTCGGTCCATGCCAGGCCCGTGACCAAACCCACTTCGCTCTTCTCGTGCGCCAGCGTGTCGCGGAACTTGATCACGCCGAGGAAGTCGTTGACGTTCTCGCCGGTGATAGTAGTGGCGTAATTCGTGCCTTCCTTCACCACCTTGCGCGCGACCTTGCGGCAGACGTTGCCGATTTCGCGCTCCAGGTTGCGGACGCCAGCTTCGCGAGTGTAGTTGCGGATAATGCCGGTGATGGCGTCGTCGGTGAAGACGCAGTTCTTGTCGGTCAAGCCGGCCTGGTCGCGCTGCTTGCGGACCAGGAACTGCTTGGCGATCTCGACCTTCTCGTCCTCGGTGTAGCCGTGCAGGCGGATGACTTCCATGCGGTCCAGCAGGGCCGGCGGAACCGTGTGCAGCACGTTGGCGGTGGCGATGAAGAAGACCTGGGAGAGGTCGTATTCGACGTCCAGGTAGTGGTCCACGAACATGTAATTCTGCTCGGGATCGAGAACTTCCAGCAGCGCCGCCGACGGGTCGCCGCGGAAGTCCATCGACATCTTCTCCACTTCGTCGAGCATGAACACCGGGTTCTTGGTGCCGGCTTTTTTCATCATCTGGATGATCTGGCCGGGAAGCGCGCCGATGTAGGTGCGGCGATGGCCGCGGATTTCGGCTTCGTCGCGCACCCCGCCCAGAGACATGCGGACAAACTTGCGGCCGGTGGCTTTGGCGATCGACATGCCCAGGGAGGTCTTGCCGACTCCCGGGGGGCCGACAAAGCACAGGATCGAGCCCTTAGGATTTTTCACCAGCTGGCGCACGGCGAGAAATTCAAGGATGCGTTCCTTGATTTTCTCCAGCCCGTAGTGATCTTCGTTCAGGACCTTTTCCGCGCGATCGATGTTCCGGATCTCCTTGGAGCGTTTCTTCCACGGCACCGCCAGCAGCCAATCCAGGTAATTGCGGGATACGGTGGACTCGGCCGACATCGGCGGCATGGCTTCCATCTTCTTCAATTCCTGCATCGCCTTGTCGTGCACGTCCTTGGGCATGCCGGCGGAGTCGATCTTCTTTTTCAGTTCGTCCCACTCGCTCTTTTCGCCGCGGCCCAGTTCTTTCTGGATGGCCTTGATCTTTTCGTTGAGGTAATACTCCTTTTGCGCGCGCTCCATCTGCCGCTTGACGCGGGACTGGATGGTGCGATCCATGTTCAGCTTCTCGATCTCAATCTCCAGCACGTCGGCAATGCGGTTCAGCCGTTCGGCGGGATCGAAGATCTCCAGGAGTTCCTGCTTTTCCTCGATGGAAAGCTGGAGGTTGGCGGCGATGGTGTCGGTGAGTTTGGCCGGGTCCTCCATGCGGACGGCGGCGATCATGGTCTCGTAATTCAGCGACTGGCAGAGCTTCACGTACTGCTCGAACAGCGAGGTCACCCGCTGCATGGCCGCTTCCAGTGCCGGAGAAGGCTCGGCGGCGTACTTGACGGTGCGGATGGTGGCTTCCAGGTAGCCATCAGCCTCGCCAATTTGCAGCACCTTGCCGCGCTCGATGCCCTCTACCAGGACTTTAATGTTGCCGTCAGGAAGCTTGAGCGACTGGACGATGTTGACGACCGTGCCTACTTGATAGAGTTCGTTGGGCTTGGGCTCGTCGATGCTGGCATCGTGCTGGGTGGCGAGGAAGATTTTTTTATCGGCGGCCAGTGCCTCTTCCAGGGCACGCACGCTGGACTCACGGCCCACCACGAACGGGGTCATCATGAAAGGGAAGATGACCACGTCCCGGATGGGCATCATGGGCAACTTACGTGTCTCGAACTTTTCCTTGGTCTGGTTCACTCGTCCGCCTTTGTCCTGGGATACTGCGACACCTGGCCCCTCACGGACCGGCACCGTGTCGCTACTCCCTGACATTATAAATGGTCGGGCCCCGGCGCAAGTTGCTCCGAAGGTGCTTGGCGAAAATTTAGCGGTTGCAACCAGCAATGGGGTGTGCTGCAACGGGATTAAGCGTATGTGCAACTTGTTGCGTGCGCGGAGTCATCCGGCCCGCTCGCCACCTGGAACCTGCGAGGCTGGCGCGAAAAAGGGTCGTCGCGAGCGGATTTGGACAGGCCTGTAGAATTGTCGCGTCGAATGCGTGTGCTTTCCCAGTTCCTGGCAGTCTGCCTGTGTCTCTGCGTGATGGCAGCGGCGCCGGCCGGACTGCGCGCGGAGAAAATATCCGATATTCACCCCAACAACTATGTCACCGACCTCTCGCAGGCGATTGACGAGCCCACGGCGGCGCGGATCAATGGCTTGTGCGCCGAGGTGGAGCAGAAGACGAGCGCGCAAATTGCCGTGGTCACGGTGCAGTCGCTGGAGGGACGACCGATTGAAGACTACGCCGTGGACCTGTTCAAGCACCTCGGGGTCGGGCGCAAAGACAATCGGGGAATCCTGTTGTTGATCGCGCCCCGGGAGCGGAAGTACCGCTTCGAAGTTGGCTACGGCCTGGAACCGGTAATCAACGATGCTCGCGCCGGAGACATCGGACGGGCGATGGTGCCGTTGCTTCGCCAGAATGATTACAGCGCCGCGACGGAGCTGGCGGTGCAACGCGTAGCCGGGTTGATCGCGTCCGACCGCGGCGTCAGTCTAGACCAGCGGCCCGCACCGGCAAGGGTGCCGCAGCCGGAGCCGAATTCGGGGCTCCCGGCGTGGGCGATCTTGATCCTCATCTTCGGTGTGTTCTCCGTCATCCGGGTGCTGTCGCGCTTGGGAGGGCAGCGCCGCAGTCCCGGCTGGTGGTGGATGGGGCCGATGGGTGGAGGTTGGGGCAGCGGCGGCGGGTCCGGTGGTTTTGGCGGCAGCTCAGGCGGCTTTGGCGGCTTTGGCGGCGGCGCCAGCGGCGGAGGCGGCGCCAGTGGGTCCTGGTAGGCGGGGATGAGATGAAAGAACGAGAGCTGACGGATTTTTGCCAACGGATGCAGGCCGCGGCCAAGGAAAACCTTGACTCCATCGTGCTCTATGGCTCGGCCGCGCGCGACGATTTCAGCGAGCAATATTCCGACCTCAACCTGCTGTGCATCGTTCGCAATGCCGGCACCAAGGAGCTGGAGCGCCTGGCGCCGGTGGTGGAGTGGTGGACGAAATCGCTTGCATGCCGGCCGCCTCTGATCCTGACCGAACCGGAATTGAGCGGCTCGGCCGACGTCTTCGCCATTGAGACGCTGGACATGAAAGCCGAGCACCGCATCCTGGCCGGACGGGACGTGCTCGCCGGCATCGAAGTCCGGATGAACCTGCACCGGGTGCAGTTGGAGCACGAGCTGCGAACCATGATGATGCGGCTGCGGCAGCATTACGTGCTGTTCGCCGGCCACGATGAAAATCTGAAAACAGCATTGGCCAAGTCGGTGTCGAGCGTTGTGGTCATGCTGCGACACGCCGTGATTGCGCTGGGTCAGGCGCCGCCGACGGGATCCAAACGGAACCAGGTGGCGCAGGCCGCCAGAGTTCTCGGCGTGGATGCGGCCGCGATTGACGCGGCACTGGACTTGCGCGAAGGGCGAAAGCTCGAGGGTAGCATTCGCGAACTGTACGACCGCTACATGCAGGCTATTGCCGCTGTTGTTGAGCGCGTGGATACGGCCGCGCCCAAGCAGCAGTGGCAGCGGGCCCGCTAAGAATGCAGGCTGAGAGCAGAAAGGATTCGTTGCCATGAAGAAAGTAGCCGTCATCGTTCTGCTGGTGATCGTGGTGCTGGTGATCTGGGTGGGATCAACCTACGCCGGCCGGCGCAATGAAATGGTGCGCAAGCGCGAGCAGGTGAACGCCGCCTGGTCGCAGGTGGACGTGGTCTTGCAGCGGCGCGCCGACCTGATTCCGAACCTGGTGGAAACGGTCAAGGGATTCGCGGCGCAGGAGCAAACCGTGTTTCGCGATATCGCCAACGCGCGCGCGGCGCTGATCTCCGGTCGAACACCGCAGGACAAGATTGCCGCCAATGCGCAACTGGACAGCGCGCTCGCCCGCCTGCTGGTGGTGGTGGAAAACTACCCGCAACTGCGCTCGAATGAAAATTTCCTGCGCCTGCAGGACGAACTTGCCGGCACCGAGAACCGAATCGCGGTGGAGAGGCGCCGTTACAACGAAGTGGTGCAGGACTACAACACCTACATCGCGCTGTTTCCCAACAACATTGTTGCCGGCATGAGCGGCTTCAGCCGCAATGACGCTTATTTCAAGGCGGAAGAAGGATCGCGGCAGGCGCCGCGCGTACAGTTCCCGGGAGCATCGCCGCAGACGAGCACGCCGGCGCCGCAACCGGCGCGCTGACCCAATTTAGGGCTGCAGCGTCACTTCGAAAGCACCGGTGTTGTTGACCGTGAGGCGCAGCTCCGCCTCGTCTAAACTGGATCGTTCCGCCCTGCGGCATGACGTCACAAGCGACAACAACGCGTAAAAGATGGTTCCTGGCGGCCGCCATTGTGTTCGCCGCGGCGACCATTTTCTACAGTGCCGCATGGATGTATTACGTCCGGCTGCAACCCGGGGTTGAGCTCGGACTCGACACCACGCAAACAGCCACCGGCTACGTCATTGACCGGGTCTACGCGAAAAGTCCGGCCGAAGCCGCCGGACTGAAAGTGAAGGATGAGATCAGGGCGGTCAACGGCAAACCGGTGGCTCGAAACGGTTTGTTGACGGAAGCCTGGCTCAAGGGACGCCCCGGGGACCAGGTGGTGCTCACCATCGCGCGCAGCGGTGAGCCGCAACCGATTACGATTCGTGCAACGTTCCGCAAGGCGGGTGAAACTGTGCCGCGCGTTTCATGGGCAGTTGCGGCCGCGAACCAGATCACCGGGTCGTTTCCAATCCTGTTTTTGATTGTTGGACTGGTGGTGCTTTTCCTGCGGCCCGAGGACCGCAACGCCAGGCTGCTGGCGCTGTTCTTTGCCAGCGTCATCGCGGCGGCGGATGTGCCTGGGACCGTGGTTGCGGCGCCGCTCCAAGTGCAGCCTTTCCTGAAGGCTTACCGCACCGTCTTCGATACCTTGCTCGCCGGCTTTTTCTACTACTTCTTCGCCGTGTTTCCTTCGCGCTCTCCGCTGGATCGCAGGGTGCCATGGTTGAAGTGGCTGCTGATCGTTGCGCTCGCGCTGTTGGGCTTTGGGGGAGTCGGTACTGGGACCACCCGGCCGCTGCCGCCACTTGAAACCGCGATGGGCTCGGTGGTTTCACGGTATCTGTGGCTAACCGTTGTCTACTCCGCCATGGCCCTTGGGTTCATTTCCCTGGCCTGGAATGCCATCGCCACCCGCAGCCCGGAGGATCGCCGCAAGCTCAAAGTTGTTTTTTGGGGAACGGTTGTCGGTCTTTTCCCGGTGGTGATCTTCCGGGGCGTTCACGATTTCTTCGGTTGGAATCCCCCCTTCTGGCTGGACTTCGCCGTGGTCAGCCTGGCGTTCCTGTTCCCCCTCTCCTTCGCCTACGCCGTCGTCAAGCACCGGGTGCTGGATATCCCGGTGCTGCTCAAGCGCAGCGCGCGCTATCTCATCGTCGAGCGCGGGTTTGTGGCTTTGCTGCTGGTCCTCGCCGCGGTGGCGACCATCCTGCTCGCCAACGCTTTCGCGGCACGCTTCGCCTTTGACGCGAAGGCGGCGATCCCGGTGGGCGCGACGTTCGGAGTGTTGCTGATCACGGCCGGAGACCGAGTCCATCGTCACGTGCGCAAGCGCCTGGATCGCGTCTTTTTCCGCAGCGCATATGACGCGCAGCAAATCCTGGAAGAACTTGCCGCGCGCACGCTGGCCGTGAGCACCCGCCAGGACCTGGCAACTTTGCTGGAGCGGCATATCCGCGAGGCGCTTCACCCGCAGTCGCTCGCTGTCTATTTGCAGGCTCGCGATCATCGGCTGGTGGCCCAGGCCGCGGGAGCCGAACAGGTGCTGGCGCCGGAACTGGCGCTCGCGGCGTCAGACAACGGCACGCAGCCGGTCGAACTGGATCCGGAAACTGCGGCGCCGGATTCGTTCGGTCTGCCGCGCGCGGAGTGCTTGGTTCCCATCCGCGGGTCGCAGGATGGCGGCCTGCAGGGCCTGGCGGTCCTGGGGCCGCGCCTTTCCGAAGAACCGTATTCCAGCACCGACAAACGGCTGCTGGCATCGGTGGCAACGCAGGCCGGTATTGCCATGCGCAGTATTGCGCTGGCGGAAAACATGGCGGAGCGCATCGAGGCGGAGCGCCGCTCGGCGCAGGAGATGGAAATCGCGCGGCAGGTGCAAGCCAAACTTTTGCCGCAGCAAGCGCCCTTGCTGCCGACGCTGGATTGCGCCGGCGCATGTATCCAGACGCGCGCCGTGGGCGGTGATTATTACGACTTTCTCGACTTCGGCTCCGGCCGCCTGGGCTTGGTGCTCGCCGACATTTCCGGCAAGGGAATTTCCGGCGCGCTGCTGATGGCGAACTTGCAGGCGAACCTGCGCAGCCAGTATGCGCTGGCGCTGGAAGATATTCCGCGGCTGCTGTGCTCGGTCAACCACCTTTTCTACAAGAACACGGAAACGCAGCACTATGCGACCGCGTTTTTCGCCGTCTACAACGAAGCCAACCACATGCTGCGTTACGTCAATTGTGGCCACAATCCTCCCATCCTGCTGCGCGCCAGCGGGGAAGCGGAGCGCCTGGAGGCCACCGCCACCGTGCTCGGCTTGTTCGAGCAGTGGGATTGCGAGGTGGACCAGCGCCAGCTTTTTCCCGGCGACGTGCTCGCCATCTACACCGATGGCGTGACGGAATCGGTGGGAGCACAAGAGGAGGAATACGGCGAGATCCGCTTGCTGCGGACCTTGGAGAGCAATTGCCGGGAGTCGGCGGCCGGAATGCTCAACGCGGTGATTGCCGACGTGCAGCGCTTCACCGTCGGCGAACAACCGGACGATCTAACGCTGGTGATCGCGCGCTGCGTCGAATCCAGCGCAGCACTTTAAGGACACGTGCCGAAATTGCGAATCCCACTCAAGCCAAAAGCCGGTTGGAGTGGCACATTCCGCTCCGCCTTGCAATGCCTGTCCCTTCGACCTACACTGCTTCGTTTTTCGTGAGGTCATCATGAACCTGGGTCGCGCCAAGCTCCTCTTCATCCTCACCATCTGCAGCGCGATTGTATTTGCGCAATCGGCGCCGCCGGCATCGACAGCGGTTATCAAACCCAACGAAAACCTGGTGGCCGAGGGCATTCCTCCCATTCCCGTCTCCATTGCCGAGCAGGCCGGCCGCTACTCCGAGGTGCGCAGCGCCTTTCTGGGCTCGTGGAACCCGCGGCAGCGCGAGATGCTCATCCTCACGCGCTTCGGCGACACCAACCAGGTACACCTGGTGAAGATGCCCGGCGGGGCGCGCTCCCAGCTCACGTTTTTTCCCGATCGCGTCTCCGGCGCGCACTTTGAGCCCACGAAAGGGAACTACTTCATCTTCGGCAAAGATATCGGCGGCGGCGAATGGTTCCAGCTCTACCGCTACGACATGGCGTCCGGCGACATCACGCTGCTTACCGACGGCAAGTCGCGCAACCTGGATTCGCTGTTTTCCCATGCCGGCGATCGCCTGGTTTACACCTCGACACGCCGCACCGGCAAGGACACGGACGTGTGGATCATGGACCCGCTCGATCCGAAATCCGACCGCATGCTGTTGCAGTTGCAGGGCGGCGGCTGGCAGCCGGCGGCGTGGTCGTTTGACGACAAGCAGATCCTGCTCATCGAGGGCATTTCAGCCAACGAGACCTACCTGTGGCTGGTGGACGTTGCCACCGGTCAAAAGAAACTGCTGACGCCCAAGGGCGGCGCGGAGAAGATTTCCTACCGAGACGGAGCCTTCGCCAAGGACGGCCGTGGTGTGTACGTGCTGACCGACAAAGATTCGGAGTTCCATCGCCTCGCCTATGTCGATCTGCCCTCCATGCAGCACACCTACCTGACGACGGAGATTCCGTGGGACATCGATAACCTGGAGATCACCGAAGATGGCCGCCTGCTGGCTTTCGTCTCCAATGAAAACGGCGCCAGCGTGCTGCACGTCATGGACACGGCGACGCGCAAGTTGAAGCCCGCGCCCCAGCTGCCCCTGGGCGTGATCGGCGGCCTCCGATGGCACAGGAACGGGCGCGACCTGGGTTTCTCGATGGCTTCGGCGCGCACCCCGTCGGACATTTATTCGTTGGACGCGCAGTCAGGCCAGGTCACGCGCTGGACTTACAGCGAAACCGGCGGCCTCAATACGCAAAATTTCTCTGAACCGCAGTTGATCAAGTGGCGCAGCTTCGACGGCCGTGAAATCTCCGGCTTCCTCTATCGTCCTCCGGCCCGGTTCACCGGCAAGCGGCCGGTGATGGTGAACATTCACGGCGGGCCGGAGGGCCAGTCGCGGCCCGGATTCATCGGCAGCAACAACTACTACATCGGGGAGCTAGGCGTCGCCATGATTTTTCCGAACGTGCGCGGCTCTACCGGTTTCGGCAAGACCTTCCTGAAACTCGACAATGGCATGAACCGCGACCAAACCTTCAAGGACATCGGGGCGCTGCTGGACTGGATTGCCACGCAGTCCGACCTCGACAGCAGCCGGGTCATGATTACCGGCGGCAGCTATGGCGGCCTGATGACTTACGCCATCGCCACCTTCTACAACGACCGCATCTGCTGCTCGCTGCCGGTGGTTGGCATCACCAGCCTGGTCACGTTCCTGGAGCACACCGAGGTTTACCGTCGCGATCTTCGCCGCGTCGAGTACGGTGATGAGCGCGATCCCAAGATGCGCGAGTACATGACGAGCATTTCCGCCTTTCAGAACGCGGACCGGATTCGGAAGCCGCTGTTCGCGGTGGTCGGCAAGAATGACCCGCGCGTCCCCTTCACCGAGTCGGTGCAGATGATGGACAAGCTGAAGCAGAACGGCGCGCCGGTATGGTTTCTCATCGCCAACGACGAAGGCCACGGATTCGCCAAGAAAAAGAACCAACAGTTCCAGTTCTTCTCCACCATCATGTTCGTGCGCCGTTTCCTGTTGAAGGAACAGCTGGCGCCTGCCGCCGGGAAATGATTGCGGGTAGCGGCGAATTTCAATAGTTGACGATAAATCGACTAATGAGATGGTCCGCCGCTGGTCATGCCTCGATGGCGTGATGCAGCAACTCACAAGCGGAGGATCATCACATGCAGATCGCGTCGGTTGGAATCGAGCACGCGCGGATCATCATCATGGCCCAGAGAAAAATGCTCCATTGTTTACGTTGACTGTGCCTTCGGCTCGCAACTCTTCTTGCAGTACCGCGGCGGACCATAGAATATTGTAAGGAATCCGCCGCTGGACCCCCGTTTCGGGATTACTTACCTGTTATCGCTCCTTGAGCGCTTGAGCGGCTCACACGCACTCTCGCTCACTGCATCCTAGATAAATGCGGCAACCGCCGTCTGGATGGCTGCGTGGGGACCTCAACTCAACAGCAACTAAGAGCGCTGTTATTTGCCGCAGCGATCGCCTGGCTGGCGCTGGGCTACATTCATTGCGGCGCCGCTTCGGATCTCGGCACGGTGCAGCCAAAAAACCTGTGCAACTGCCTGCCGGTTGAGCCTGACATCGCCGATTACCGTCACGCCGCCAAGCACGTTGCCATCCCGAGCATGACGCCGCAGGAAATTACGGTGGCCACCATGCTGGGTTGGGACCAGGGGCTTCCGGCTCTGCCGCCGGATGCGCCGCGATCCGGACGCGAGCTGCAGGTGTTCCACATTGCCAAAGCGTATGTGCAGAGCATTGCTCTCAATGGCGGAGACTGCGATGTCGTCGTCGAAGTTTCCGACATGCCCGACAAGACTGCGCCGCGCGTGATCGTCGAAACTCCTGTTGACAGCGAGTACTGCAGCGCGCGCACCAACCTGCAGACGCAATTGTCGCAGCATGGCTTTCAATTCGACAACCAGCATGGCGGCGAGCTGCCGCAGGCCCTGCCGGCAGAAATTCTCGGCATGGCATTCGAGGACTTCGAGCACGACCGTGGCAGTGCCCAAGTCGCGACGTTGTGGGAGTTACACCCTGCGACTGTTACCTTGCTGCCCTAAAGTTGCACGCCATTTCGCTTCGGATAACGAGGGTGAAATCGACTCACTGTAAGTTACGATTCTGCACAAACAGCAGTGCAACACTTACTTCTGCTTGGGGAATGCATCGGGAGACCGACTGCAAGACGCGTCCTCCTTTCTATTGGTCGCGACTAAACCCCTGCTTCGTTCATCCAACTGTCCATCAACCCCGGCATGCGAAGGAGATGAATTATGAAAGCAGTTGTTGTCCACCAATATGGCGGTCCCGAAGTGCTGAAGTTCGAGGAGTACCCTGATCCGGTGCCCGGTCCAGGAGAAGTGCTGGTGCGGGTCGCTGCCACCAGCGTGAATCCGGTCGACTACAAACGTCGTGCCGGGCTAACGAAAGACTTCTATCCCATTAAGTTTCCGGGATTGATGGGAGTCGATATTGCGGGAACTGTCGTAAAGGTTGGGCCCGGTGTGGAAGGCTTTTCTATCGGCGACCAGGTGTTCGCAATAGCGGACGGCACGTACGCCGAACTCTGCGTCGTGAAGGCAGCGAGCCTGGCGAAGATTCCCAAGGGACTCGATTTGATCCAGGCGGCCGCGCTTCCGCTGGTGACAACGACCGGCAACGAACTAATTTCTGCAACAGGAATCAAATCGGGCCAGACGGTACTCGTGGCAGGTGCCGCAGGAAATGTAGGCCGTTCGGCCGTTTTCACCGCGAAGCAACGCGGAGCGACCGTGATTGCAGGCGTTTTGAAAAAGCAGATGGAAGTGGCGAAAGACATCGGCGCGGATGAGGTGGTAGCGACCGACGACGACTATGGGATTGCCAATCTACCGCCACTGGATGCCGTTGCTGATACGGTCAACGGCAAGACCGCCGAAAAGTTGATTGCCAAAGTCAAGCAGGGAGGAGTGTTTGCGTCGGTTCTCGGAGCACCGCAGAATGCCGAGAAGTTCCCCTCAGTGAAGGTGATACCGGTGTATGCGACACCTGATGCGAAGACTCTCCAGTTCATGGCCGAAGCGGTTCGAGATGGCAAACTGGTGATTCCAATTAGCCGGAAGTTGCCACTCAGCAACGCAGGCGAAGCTCAAACCGCTGCGGAAAAGGGTGGTATTGGGAAGGTCTTGCTGGTGGCTTGACATTCTTTAAACTTCAAACATCACACGACCGCTTGGTAGGCGCAATGCATTGTTGCGTCTAGGCGAACCACTGCCCACGACAAGGCATGTCGCGCTGATTACCGCTGACGGGTTGCTCGTTATTCGGGAGTGGCGCGATCGATTCTCCTCCCAAAGGGACACCCCCTTAGAAACCGTCGCGAGTGACCCCAACTCTACTATGCTGCCGTGGCGCAATGCGGAGGGCGGCGACGTTCGTCGTCGCCGCCTCGCTTAATTCGACCCTAGGTTTTCGGCGCATTACTTCGCGCGTTGCCAGACCACTTCCAGAGGCGCAGTGCCGGTAGACAAACTCGTGACAACATATTTCAGTCGGTCACCGTCGATAGTGAACTTCCGTCTCTGGGTCGTTCCCTCCCAGTTGGGATACGAAGCGTGGTCGATGTTAAAAACGATTACCTGCTCGCCGTCGTCCACATCGTAGGTTCCCCAGTGCGGATTCGTGCCCTCGACTGTCGCTTTGTACTCTTCTGGCGTTCCCTTCTTGCGGTCGTTGGCAGCGAACTTCGCCCGTCCAGTTTGAACAATCTGTATGGCGTAGCGGCCACCGTCATCGAACATGAGGATGCCAGCCGGATTCGCTCCGTAATCCCCTGTCCGACTGCCGTCTGGGTTCAAATGGTCATCCGAAACCAGCGTCCAGGTTCCCACAAGCTGTTGTTTGCTTGCGCTCTTCGGGCCGAACGCGCTTGCCGCAAACACACACATTAGGACGGCGGCCAACAAGCCGACGACCAGAATTGTTTTCTTCATTTCGCAACGTCCTTCTCCATCGTAAGTTTAGATGGCAGATACTTTCATGCTTGATGATGGTCGAGGGACTGCGGATAGGACTCGAGCGGACCCCGCGGCCGCACATTACGTAATGGGAATTGTGCAGCGCCACCCGGCATGATTCTGTGCAAGTTTGAACACTTTTCTTTGATTGTTGAGAAGTCGACATACCCCGCTACAACCCCCGCCACCAGCTACAATGATGCCCCCATGCCTCTTGAAACCTCTCCTGAGCAATTCTGGCGCGCCGCCGGATACGTTCTCGGCCTCGCCAAAAATTATCTTGAAGAACTTGACCAGCTGCCGGCCTTTCCGCCGGATGCATCCGGCCTGGCGCTGTTGCAGGATTTCACCGAACCGCTGCCGCAGGAGGGCGAGGGAGAAGAGGCCCTGGCTGCGCTGTTGAGCGTGCTCCGCTCGTCGCGTCCGCCCAGCCCCCGCTTCTTCGGGTACGTGCTCGGTTCCGGAGACCCCATCGCCGCCTGTGCCGACCTGCTCGCCAGCGTCATGAATCAGAACGTCACCGCGTGGCGCTCTTCGCCTGCCGCCGTGACCATCGAGCGGCTTGTGGTCGGCTGGCTGGCGGATGCGATCGGCTGCAGCGGCTTCTTTGGAAGCCTTACCGGCGGCGGATCTTCGGCCAACACCATGGCGCTGGCCATGGCCCGCGAGTCCAGGCTGCCGGCCAACGACGACGGCGCGCAACCTGCCATCGTGTACGCCTCCAGCGAAGTTCACATGTCGATTCCCAAGGCCGTCGCCCTGCTGGGAATCGGGCGCAAGAACCTCCGGCTTATTCCAGTCGATGAAAATTTCCGTATGTCTCCCGTTGAACTGGAGAAACAAATCGCGGAAGACCAAAGGGCAGGGAAGCAGGCAATCGCGGTCGTCGCCTCCGCCGGCACCGTGAACACGGGCGCCATCGATCCGCTGGTTGAAGTCGCTGACATTTGCCGCCGTCACAACCTCTGGTTGCATGTCGATGGCGCTTACGGCGCGCTCGCCGCCATCGCCACACCCGAGAAATTCCGCGGCCTCGCCGCCGCCGATTCCGTGTCGCTCGATCCCCACAAGTGGCTGTACCAGCCTTTGGATTGTGGCTGCCTGCTGTACCGCGACCGCCGGCACGCGCACGCGGCCTTCTCGCACAGCGGCGACTATGCCCGCGCGCTCAGCCACGACCCCGTCGAAGGCTTCGCTTTTTTTGAAGAATCAATGGAGCTGTCGCGCCGCTTCCGCGCGCTGAAGATCTGGCTCTCGCTGCGCTATCACGGCCTGAATGCCTTTCGCGATGCCATTCGCGCCGACCTTGCCCACGCGCAGCAACTCGCCGACCTCATCCGCGCCGGCGATGCTCTCGAACTTTTGGCCCCGGTCGAGTTAAGCGCTGTCTGTTTTCGGCACCGGGGGCACGGTTCGCCGGCCCGAGACCAACAAAATCTTGATGACCTTAACCAGCGCATCCTGAAACGCGTCATCGAGCGCGGGCGCGTCTACATTTCCAACGCCAGCCTCGGTGGACGCTTCGCCTTGCGCGCCTGCTTTGTCAATCACCGCACCAGGGATGAAGACGTGCGCGCCATCCTGGACGAAGTGATGGCGGTGGCGGCGGAGGTAATTGCGAATCCCGGAAGCAAACAATGACTTCCGATAACCGGGTTGCGACCACACTGCGCTGATTCCCGATTCGGGATTCACCGCGGCAAATAAACACGATTTCCACAATGTTCTACGAAGAACATCGTTGCCAAACCTGCGCGCCCGTAAGCTCGTGATACAAAAAGGGGCATGCCATCTCAAAATGATCGCCATGCGGTCCTCGCCCAGGCCCCCTGCCGCGCCGACCTGGCCGGCGCCACCATTGACCTGTGGCCGCTGTACCTGTTTCATCCTGGGAGCGTGACGGTCAATTTCGCGATCAGCATCCTGACCACCTGCCGCGTCACGCCGCTGGCCGGCAACGCGATCCATCTGAAGTCTTTGGACACCGGACGCGAGGAGCGCTTCGACAACCTGGAGGCGCTCTGCTGCGCCAAGAAGTTTGCCCATCCGCTGGCGGCGAGGCTGCTGCAGTTTTTTCAGCCGCAAGGCGGGCTGGCCATCGAGACCACGTCGGAGTCGCCGGCGGGCGCGGGCATTGCCGGCTCCTCGGCGCTGATGATCGCGACCACGGGCGCGCTGGCGCGCTACATGGGCCGGGCCATGAATCGCGAAGAGATGCGCGTGCTGGCGCAGAACGTGGAGGCGCAACTGATCAACGTGCCGACCGGCTGCCAGGATTATTATCCGGCGCTGTATGGCGGGGTAAGCGCCATTCACCTGGACACCGACGTGGTTCGGCGCGAGGCGCTGCCGGTGGCGCCGGAGGAAATCGAAGCGCGCTTCCTGCTGGTCTATACCGGCGCGCCGCGCGCCTCCGGCATCAACAACTGGGAAGTGTTCAAGGCGCACATTGACGGCGACCGCAAGGTCGTGCGGAATTTCGAGCGCATGGCGCAAATTTCGCGCGCCATGCACGACGCACTTTCCGATGCCGACTGGGACCAGGTTGCGCGCCTGCTGCAGGAAGAGTGGAAGTTCCGCAAGAGCAACTACAAGCGCATTTCGACGCCGCTGATTGACAAGCTGGTGGCGGCGGCGGGAAAAAATGGCGGCCGCGCGGCGAAGGTCTGCGGCGCCGGCGGCGGAGGCTGCGTGGTGTTCATGGTGCGCGAAGAAGCCAAGGAACGCGTGGCGGAGGCGCTGCGCGCGGCGGGCGCGCGGCTGCTGCCGTTTCGCGTGGCGCGCGACGGCCTGGTGATTTCATCGGTCGCGGCGGGAGCGCGGGCGTGAACCCTTGGCACGACAATCAGGGACGCCTGCGCTCGGTGTGGCGCTTCCCGCTCGGGCTGGTGGTCGCCTTTGTCGCCAACTTCATCGCCATCGGGGTGGCCTCTTCGCTCTCGCACAACAGCAATCGGATACTGGAGGCTGTGTATCGGCCGCTGACCGTGATCTTGCTGCTGGTGGGATACGCGCTGTTGTTGATGTCGGCCGACCAGGTGGACGAGCATTTTTTCGCGGCCATGGGTCTGGGAAGATTTTCCGGCTGGAGACGCCAAACCCTGGAAGGACTGGCGATCGGCACCGCCCTGATCGTTGTGGCGGTGGTGGCCATGGCGGTCTTCGGCGACCTGCGCGCGACGGTGAGCATTTCCTCGCGCACCATCTTGCTGGCGATCTCGGAACTGTTCATCCTGGCAACGGCAGCGATGGGTGAGGAACTGATGTTCCGCAGCTACCCGTTCCAGCGGCTGCGGGAAGCCGCCGGCCCGGTGGTTGCTGTGGTCGTGATGTCGTTGCTGTTTGGGATGGCGCACCAGGGAAATCCGCACGCCTCGAACCTGGCGATGCTGAATACCTGCGTAATTGGCGCTTTGCTCTGCTTCGCCTACCTGCGCACGGGCGCATTATGGATGTCGTGGGGAATCCACTTTGCCTGGAACACCGCGCTGGGCCTGGTTTTCGGGCTGCCGGTCAGCGGCCTTACCGATTTCGCGGTGATGGCGAAAACGCGCGCCAGCGGCCCGCGCTGGATGACCGGAGGCAGCTACGGCATCGAGGGCAGTTGGCTGGGCACAATCGTGATCGTGCTCGGACTTGTCCCGGTGGTTCTGCTGACGCGACGCGACGCGGTCCTGGCCCGGACGCGCGCCGAGGCCACTGCAACGCCGTCATCCGATGGTTGGGACCAGCAGAACTCAACCGACCAACCGCCGCAAGGCCGCATCCAACAGTATTGAGTGGCTGGTTGCTAGCGGCTAAACAAGCCAGCTAACGGCGAGGGATGGTTAACCTCAGGGCTGAAGCCCGCATTTCCTGGCGGCTTTCGGCGGCAGGGCTGGAAGCCGTGCCGTTCCCTGTTTGCTAGTGGTTACAACAACTCCTGACGACTAGCCACTAACCACTAATAATAAGGCACGAGCGACGTATAATTGAGTCACTCCAGCCGGGTACATTCATGATTGCTCGACGCAGTACAGCTTTGATTTTTCTGGCCTTGGTGCTCGCGGCACTGGCGTGCTGGGCGGACAAGACCAAACCGGCAACCACGCCGCGCATGAGCCAGGAAACCCGCATGCAGGTGATCCGCGGCCTGAACGCCGAAATGGTGTTCGCACGGCGCCCGTTTCCGGTGGGACCAAAAGGATTGACGCTGAAGAACGGAAAAGTTTCGCCGAGCGAAGAGGAAGTCGAGCGCATGGTGGCGACTTACGGTCCGTCGGTGAAGCCTGGAGACCGGGCGCGCATTACCGGAATCACGTTCAAGGGCGATAACGCCATCCTGTTCGAGATCAATGGCGGGCCGATCAAGAAGAAGAAATGGTACGAGCACATCGAGATCGGAAGTGTGGGCGGATCGACGACTCCCACCAATCCGACCGACGACAAGGACAGAAACAATGTGCGCGGCACCGTGATCTTGTTGGCCTTTGACAAGTACGTGCCGGAGATGTCGATTGACGAGGTCAAGATGCTGCTCCGGCCGCTGTTGGATTTCAACGCCAAATCAGCGGCGGAAGCGTACATGGACACGCTGCCGCCGAAGCTGAAAGAGGCGATCAAGAATCACCAGGTACTGGTGGGCATGAACCGCGAGATGGTGACGTATGCGGTGGGACGTCCGCCCAAGAAGTATCGCGATCACGACGGCGCCACCGAGTACGAAGAGTGGATTTACGGGGAACCGCCGAAGGACGTGCAGTTCGTGCGCTTCGTCGGCGACGAGGTAGTGCGGCTGGAGATCATGAAGGTGGGCGGCGAAAAGGTAGTACGCACCGACCGCGAAATAGACATGAAATCGACGGTGGCGCAGCGGCAAGTGGATCCGGTTGAACTGAGCAATAAACCCGGCAAGGCCCCGACCCTGCGGCGTCCCGGCGAGCAGCCGGCCGAGGAGCGGCTGCCCAAGGGCGGCGTCGACGATCCCGAGCCCAGGGGAGGCCCGCCGGCGATTCCGGGGAATGGGCCCCCGGAAAGCTAGCGCGCCAAGAGTACCGTATTCACATCGTTGCGACGAACTACATCGCGCCCTAGCAGCCCATGTCTTAGTGAACGACGTTGGCGCAGTAAGTTGAATTGGAACCGAATGGACCTCCGCACTGTTCGGTTTGCGGATATTGATTGGCTTGTCCGAAGTCCTTCTTCGTATTCGGATAATCCACGCCGAAGTTGAAGGCACCGGTGCTGCTGACGGAAAACCACGGGTAAATGCAAAATGGACCGCCATAGGCATTGCAGTTGCTGGAGTTGGTGATGCCCAAGACTTCAGCGATACCGCCAAAATCGCTGACTACGGCCCATTTCCTGGGTGCGCTGCCGTCTCCAAACTTCACGCCAAGGATCTGGATAGGTGAAGCGCCAGCCCAAGCGGCCGCGTTATACGACTGGCAGATGGTCTGTCCCGGAATGCAAAACTGGTCGGCCGGAGTAGTGAAGGGCGATGTGTGGCCGATCTCCCAGACGAAGGAATTCGGCGTGTCGAAGACAATTCCCCAGCCCAGTGCATTTCCGATTTCCTGAGTGTCGAAAGCGGGCATTAAAGGACCGTCACTCTTGGAGTTGAGCACGATCGTACCTGCCTTGCCGGTGTTGAGGTCGGTTACCGTGACGTGAAAGCCATCGGCTGCGGGCGTGGTAAACCAGTGTACGGTGACAACATCGCCGGCATGCATGATCAATGGGTTGCTGGGGCCGCTGCCGTCGGTCAGCATGGCATTGAATGCCGCCGTCTCCTGGAACCTGGTTCCCGTCTGCGTGACTTTCCACACCGGCGAGCATGCCGTGTAGGTGTTGGGCGCGTTGCTGACCACGAATCCGCCCTGAGGGGTGCAGTTGCTGACCAGCGCATCGGGATAGAATTGCAGTTCCACGAACGCTTGGCCGAATAGGCTGTTGGGATCTGTAACCGTACCTCCAAACCAGAATGTCGGGCCGGGGGCGGATGCGGGAAAGCTTCCGTCGGCCGGCAGAATCACCGTCCAGGTGAGATCGCGGGCCGATCCGGCCGCGCTGGATACAGGATCAAGTTCGGGTTCGTCGTGTCCGGTACAGCCGCTGTCGTAATGCACCTCGAAGACTCCCTCGAGGTATTTCGGGCGGTGAGCAATGCAGCCCGAGCTCTGGGCGGCAACCGGCAGGGCAAAGCCGAGCAATAGCAGTACGCCGAAGACGCAAATGGCTGGTGTGCGTTTCATAGGTCTCCTTTTACTGCATGCGACGCGCAGTGATCTCTCCGAAATTCGGTCGGGGGGCGCCCCCACAAACGCATTCGAGCGTGAGAAGAATGCCTGGCAACCCCAATAACAAGTGCCGGAAATCTATTCGGCTGGAAGACAGCATGTCAACTGGTCCAGACGCAAAGTTGCGCCACCGGCTCCTTTCAACCACGGCGTGGGATACCGTGGCGACGTTGGAAAGGCGACGCTAGAGCCGGGCGAATTCCGCTTTCGCTTGTTGAAAGACGGGAATCCCGGGGTCGGCATCTTTCCAAAGGGAGAGAAAGTTCTGGTAAGCGGCGCGGGCTTTAGCGGTGTCGCCCTGGAGGAGGGAAGCGCGAGCGATGCCGAGGTAGGCCAACGCACCGGTGGGATCGGCAAAATTGAGCCCGGAGTGGTCGAGAATTTTCTGGAACTCAGCGGCCGCCTCCGCACCGTGTCCCAGCGCGAGGAACGCTTGACCACGGACGTAAGTCGGATAGAGGCCGCCAAAGAAGTTGTTGAAATTGAGGGCCGGCACCCCGAACTCGTAACGCACGGCCTGCAGCAACTCGATAGCCCGTTGCGGCTCCTGATGGCGCAGGGCCTCGAGTGCGCGCAAGGTTGGCAGATAATTGAACTGCACGGAGGAGTCTTCCGGAAAGCGCTTTTGCAGATCGGTGCCGAGCGACTGCGCGGTGGAAACGTCTCCCGCCAGAGCCAGGGCAAACGCGGCAGCGTACTCGACGTCACGGCCGTTGGACAGTTCCAGAGCTGCCTTGGCGGTAGGGCTCACCGCGGAGGCATTGCCAACCAAAGCGTCCCACACGGGTTCCGCGGCAGCAAAGGTTGCGGCTCTTTCACGCTGGCCCGATTGCCGAGCCAAGTCAATCGCGTTGCGTAGCACCTTCCTCGCCGATGCTAACTTGCCGGATCGGGCGAAAACGAGGGAATGAGAGAGAGTGATCCAGTCCTCCGCTCCGGGCTTGCCTTTAGCGAGAGCGGCTGCCGCATTCATGCCAGCGTCATCGCCTTTGACGAAGGCCAGGTAGTATTGCAGGATCAATGCTTCCGGGGTTTCGATCTTGCGATCGGAAGCCTGCTGAAGCGTGCTCGCGGCTTCGGGAAAGCGACCCAGATAGAAGTAGCTGAAGGAACGGTTGATGTAACCGGGACTGAAATCGGGATCGATGGCGAGCGCGAAATTGGCTTCTTCGATCGACTTCTCAAACTGGCCGGTGCCTTGCAACGCAAACCCCGACTGCAATCCATGGGCGCTGCGATCGCGTGGATAGGCTTGTGCCCACGACTGCAAAGTTTGTTCTTGCCGCTCCAGATTGCCGGTCACGTCGCGGTCGTAAAGAGAAGATATGAAGAACCTCTCGCGGTCACTGGCACGGTCGCGGAGTTGGTAAGCTTTGGTCGTGCTCTCCCTCGCCAGGGCAGACTCCCCCATCGAGCTGTACACCAGGCCCAAGTGCGCGTAAACGAGGGCGAACTTGGGATCAATTTCCAAAGCTCGCTTCATCAGCGGCAAGGCGGCGGCACTGCCACTTGAAAACTCAGCTCTGACAGCTTGAGCGTAGGCATGCAAGGCCTCCAGCGACGAAGTGGTCGCTTCCGGGAGCGGGATATTGTGTTTCTGGACCGTGGTGAGCGATTCGCCGAGGCGCGTTCTCAATTTGCCGGCGACCTGGCTCAGCACGTTGAGCACATCTTCTTTCCTAGGCGCCTGCGCCTGCTCTTCGGCGAGGGTGTCTCCGGTGCGGCAATTCCTGGCACGCAGTCCCAAGACATACTGGCTACCCAGGCTGGATATTGAGCCGTCAATGACAGCCGCGCCGGCGGTGCGCTCGCAAAGCTCGCGCGCAAGATCGGGAGTGATCCGCGTGTCGGGCGGCTTAGCCATGAGCCGAAGGCTTTGTTGGATGTGCTCCTCGGAGACGAGACTGAGAAAGGGCGACTGCTGCAGTTGCACTGCCAAGCCCTGCCGCAGCGTGCCGTCGAACACCGGGTCGCTGGTGGTATTGACGAAGTCAGCAAGAACGATGGTGTCTTTGTCAGTGAGTTGCGGCGCGCGGTGAAGGTAGAAGTAAGTTGCCACCGCAATCGCGAGGACGGCGGCTACGGGCGGCAGGATCATCTTCCAGCGATTCACCGGAATTGCGCTCTGCGGCAGCGAGGTGGCGGGCAGGCTGGTGGCGCCGGTATCGCGCCGCAAGCGTTGCAGATCAGTGCGGAGCTCGGAGGCATGCTGATAGCGCAGCCTCGCGTCTTTCTCCAGGCATTTGCTGATGATTTCTTCCAGCTTCGGCGGAACCTGGGGATTCAGGCGCACGGGTGCGGTGGGCGAGACGCTGAGGATGGAGTGGGAGATGGCGCCGAAGGTAGCGCCGTGGAAGGGAAGCGCTCCGGTTGCCATCTCGTAGAGGACCACGCCGAAGGAGAACAAGTCGGTGCGGACGTCGAGATCCTTGCCTGCCACCTGCTCCGGTGACATGTAGTCGAGCGTGCCAACGGCGCCGCCGGGCAAGGTAAGGGCGGTAGCGGCGTCATCCACGGCGGCAGCTTTTGCAGCGGACACCTTGGCTAAGCCGAAGTCGAGCACCTTGGCCTGGCCGCGCCGGGTGATGAAAATGTTGGCCGGCTTGATATCACGATGAACGATGTCGGCGGCGTGAGCGGCGTCGAGCGCGTCGGCGATCTGGGTGGCGAGGTCGAGCAGTGATTCGAGATCCATCGCTTTCCCGCCGATCGCATGTTTCAGGGTTTCGCCTTCCAGCAACTCCATCGCGATGAAAGTTTGTCCATTGGCGGTGTCGATCTCGTAGATGGTGCAGATGTTCGGATGATTCAGCGCGGAAGCGGCTTGCGCTTCGCGCTCGAAGCGGCGGAGCGCAGTGGCATCGGAGGCGAGGTCGCCAGGCAGGAACTTCAGGGCGACGTGCCGGCGGAGCTTGAGGTCTTCGGCCTCATACACGATCCCCATGCCGCCGCCGCCAAGCTTTCGCAGGATGCGGTAGTGGGAGATGGTCGTGCCCAGCATTAGCGCCTCAGCGCGCGATGCTATTGCGGAATTGCGATGTGAGTCAAACCAGGGGTGAGTCAGCGAGCGCAGAAGGAAAGAAGGTGTAGCGGATTTCAATCCGCCGGGATCGGAAGGAATCAATCCAGCCGCTACACTTTCACCGTTCCATGAGCTTACAGGTACTCGCCGTAGCCTTCAAAAACAGAGGCCAGACGAGTGAGTTGCAACAATTCTTTAATACGTTGGTTGAGGTTGACGAGTTTCAGAGTGCAACCCGAGGTTTTGGCGGAAACGTAGGTGGCGAGCACGGTGCCGAGGCCGGAGCTGTCGATGTAATCGACCTTGCTCAGGTCGACGACGATGAGCTTGCTCTGGGGAATAAGCTTCTTCACTTCCGATTTAAACAGGCCGGAGGTCTCGGTGGTGATGCGTCCGCGACAGATCAGGGTCGGGGTGCCGTCCTGGGGAATTTGAAAGTCGATTTCCAGAGTGCGCGGCTGGACTGGAACAGGATTCGCTGCCATGGTGGGCCTCCAAGAGCCGAGTTAGTGTTCCTCAGGGTGCCCCCGCAGCTGAGCCGCGGGGGAACGGAGGCGAATTGTACCGCGATTCCAGAACGCGACCGCAGACGGAGTCATTTCCTTTTTCACCGTGCCCAGAAGAATTAAGGCCCCGGCAGAAGCCGGGGCCAGAGTTTTCTTCGGGATTGAACCTCAGAAGCTCACGCGCGCGCCCAACTGGAAGATACGTGCGCCATTCAACTGGGCAGGGCCGGCAAACGGGTAGATGCTGCCGCTGCCGGGGCTGGTGGGCAACTGGAAGGCGTTGATGCCGGTGAACTGCGGGGTCAACAGCAAGGTGCCGCTGCTGAACACGTATTCCGTGGGCTTGACCGCGAGGACATTGAAGTGGTTGAGAATATTGAAAGCCTCGATAAATAGTTGCAGCTTCGCTCGCTCGGTGACGTTCACAGTCTTGGAGAAGCGCGGATCGAGACTCCAGGTGGCGGGCAGGACGAAGGCATCGCGACCCTGGGTCGGCAGGCGGTCGGTGAAGCTGTTGCCGTCGCCATTGGGGTCGCCGCTGACCAGGCCGAAGTAGGGCTGGCCGGACTGCGCGGTGAGAATGGCGCTGATTTCCCAGCCGCCGAGAATAGCTTTCGGCACCGCAGACCAGGCGTTGGCATAGTTCAAAGTCCAGACGCCACTGAGCACGAAACGGTGACGCTGATCGTTGTAGCTGCTAGCGCGATCGCAGCGGATGCAGTTGGGATCGAAGAGCATTTTCGCGTCATCACTGCTGGAGGGGACGACCGCCGTGGCATCGGGCACATCGTCAATGGCGTGGCTCCAGGTATAGCTGATGGTCCCCTGGAAATTGTGGGACATCCGTTTCTTCAGCTGGATGAACATGCCGTGATACAGCGAATTGGCGCTGCTCTCAAACTCGGAGATGCGGCCAAACGCGAGAATTCGCCGCGCCGAGGGATAACGCATGTAAGTGACCGTCTGGGTAGTGCCGGCAATGGTGGCAGTGACCGCGGTCGGCGTGCCCAGGTTGATATCGCGGGTGCGCTGGAGGCGATTGCCCTTCACCATCTGCCAGCCGATGGTGACCGACAAATCATGGGCCAGCTCGTGCTCGATGTTCAAGTTGGCCTGTTGCACCATGGGCTCGTGATAGTTCGGAGCCATGACAAAGATCGCCGGAATAGCGGCCGCCCCGGTGCTTGGCGCAGGGCAAGCGGGGCTGTCAACCGGCGCGCCGCAAATCGTATTGGGATAAGACGGCATTTGTGCGCCACGAAAAGTCAAGGTTCCGACGTTGATGCCGTTGTTGGAATGTGCGGTGCCGACCATGATGGACGGGGTGCGGCCGTAGAAGATGCCGTAGCCGCCGCGGACGACCGTTGTATCGGAAGCGCCTGGAGTCCATGCAAACCCGAAGCGGGGGCCGAAATTAAGGGTGTCGAGGGGCAGAACGTTGGTGTGAATGCCGGCCGCGGCGGCGACCGGATTGTCGATTGGTGGCTTGGCGGTATCCTCCAAGTCCCAACGCAGACCAAGATTCAGCGTGAGATTGCGGCGGACGCGCCAGTCATCCTGTACGAACCAGGAAGCTTCGAAAATATTGGGGTGGGTGGTAGCGCCTGTCGTCCCAGCGCCTGCAAACGCCTGCACGAATTGATCGGCGGGGATGGCAGGATTCGAGGTGTTGGCGGGACAGCCCAGGGCCGGGCTGATGATGACGGGCTGCCCCTGGAGGCTGCGCCCGAAGTTCTCGAGACAGGCAAAGGTGTAGGACCCGGAGAAGTTGCCGGGGAAGAAGTTCAGGATATCGTCGTGGATGAAATCGGCGCCCACCTTGAAGGTATGGCGTCCATGGGTCAGGGTAAGGGTATCGGCAACCTGGTGGCGGTGAATGGTGGTCCCGCGCGGGCTGAAGAAATTCCGGCCAACCGTGAGGATGGTGGAGCCATTGTTCTGCTTGACATTGGCTTCCGGCAGGTTGGTGTTTGCCAGCCCGGGTTCGTCGTCGATCTGGTACTGGTAGCGGGCAACATTCACGGCCGAGTTGGTCAGGGTGGAGGTCAGCTGGCCAACAATGGAATCGGACTTTACGATCGAGGCGCCGGTGTGCTCGCCGGCGACATTGGAGCCGCCACTCTCAAACCCGAGTCCGTTGAAGCTTTGGCGGTTCCAGCGAACGGATGCCTGGTTGCGGTTGGTCACCGCCACATCACCTTTCAGCAGGTACGTGTCCTGGTTCAAGCCGCGACTCCAGCTGCCCGAGCGATCCTGGAGATACTTGATGGCGGCGGCCTGGAATGAATCCGGGGCGGCGATGGTGGGAAGGATCAGGGTGACCGGATTGAGTTGCGTATTCCGCTGGCCGTCGTAGTCGAAGAAGAAGAAGGCCCGATTCTTGATGATGGGGCCGCCGAGGCCGCCCCCGAACTGATGGAAGTGATAACCGGGCTTGCGCAACGAAAGCGCGGGATTGAGGGCGTGATTGAGCTTGACAATAGGATCGTTCGCCGCCAGACCGCGGTCGCGATAGTACTCAAAAGCGCTGCCGTGGAAAGTGTTGGTGCCTGATTTGGTGACGACATTAATGACGGCGCCGCCGGCGCGTCCGAGTTCGGCGGAATAGCCGTTGGTATTGACCTGGAATTCCTGTACCGCGTCCTGGCTAAACTGGTAAGGAGCGCGGCCGGAACCGGTGCGTCCGGTAGTTTGCCCGAAGAAAGTGTTGTTATCGTCCGCGCCATCGACGGTGAGGGAATTCAGGGTGCCGCGCTGACCGGCGAAGCTGAGGTCGCCGGTGCGCACGTCGCGCGTCACGCCCGGGGTTAGCAGGACGAAATCGAGGAAGTTGCGGCCATTGACCGGCAACTCGGCGACAGAGGCGGCATCTACCGTCGAACTCACTGTGGTACGCGTGGTTTCCACCAGTGGGAGTTGCTCGGTCACATTGACGACTTCCGCCTTGCCGGTTACGTTCAGCTTGAAATCCACATTCAACTTGCTGCCGACAGTCACGGGTACGTCATTGCGCACCTGCTCGGCAAAGCCCTGCTTTGCGACTCTCAGCGTGTAGGTTCCAACCGGTAGCAAGGCAAACCGAAACAAACCATCCTGGTTAGAGTCGACGGTAAATTTCGCGCCGGTCGCGGTATTGGTCGCGGAGAGCGTCGCACCGGGGACAACGGCGCCGGTGGAATCGGTCACTGTCCCTTCCAGTGACGCCTGGTTACCGACTTGGGCGATCGCAACAGCGCTGAACAGTACCAGCACAAAGATGGCGGCAGTCTTTTTCATGGCTCTCAGTTCCCCCACGCAGAGTACATTGCCCGGATGCGGCCGGGCACGGCCTTCCTTGACATGTCGAGAGGAGCCCAGTTGGGCAGAATTGCTGTCGGCCCAAGAAAATAACACGCGCCGACCGATTCCGCCAAACTAAGCCGCGGTGGCGGATGTCACCAGTGGCGATGCGGTGTAAGTTGGCGCGATGGTTGTGGCGATGAGATGGAAGATTTATTTTTCGCGCGCGACCACGAAGTCAGGCACCCAGAGCAGGGCACGTTTGATTTCGGAGTCGGGAAAGCTGCAGATGGCCTTGCGCGCCTCCTCGGCAAACTCGGATGCGCGGGCGAGGGCGGCGTCGAGGGAACCGTAGCGGTTCAGGATGTCCAGGACCTGGCGGTGGGTGACGCTACGGAAGGCGCGCTCATCGAGCACGATCTGGAATTTTTCGCGTTCCTCGGGCGAGCAGCGCTCCAGGGCGTGAATGACGGCCATGGTCACTTTGCCTTCGCGCAGATCACTGCCGACGGGCTTGCCCAGTATGTCTTCGGAGGCGGTGAGGTCGAGGACGTCGTCCACGATCTGAAACGCCATGCCGGTGGAGCGGCCGTAGAGGGCGAGTTTCTCTTCCTGCTCGGGAGTGGCGCCGCCGAGGATGGCGCCCAGCCGCATGCAGGTGGAGAACAGGCAGGCGGTCTTGCGGAAGATGAGATCGAAGTGCTCTTCGAGGGAAATCAGGCGGCCGAGCTTCTCCATCTGCAGCAGCTCGCCTTCCACCATCATTTGCGTCAGGTCGATGAGAACGTCGAGGATGCGGAAATTGCGCTGCTGAACGGCGATCTTGAAGGCCTGCATGTAGAGCCAGTCGCCGGCGAGCACGCACCTGGAATTGCCCCACTGGGTATTAGCCGCAGCGCGTCCGCGGCGGGTCTGGGCTTCGTCAATGATGTCGTCGTGGACGAGCGTTGCGGTGTGGATGATCTCGACCACGGCGCCGAGTTGCACGGCGCCGCGCTGGCCGTTGCCGAACAGCCGGGAGGAGAGCAGCAGCAGGGCGGGGCGGATGCGCTTGCCGCCGCCGGCACGCAGGTATTCACCGATGTCGCTGATGACGCGGACGCTGGAAACGGTGTCGCGTCCAAACTCGCGCTCAATGGCAGCAAGGTCGTCGCGCAGCAGTTCGAAGACTTCGCGCGCATCGGTAGTGGGTTGAGTGGCCATGGTGAATGTCGGGCCTTACTTCTGACGCCCCTGCGGGGCTCACTCGTATTTCGGGCACAACCCACGGCTTACGCCGTGGGCTGCACATTCTGTCGCGCTTCGCGCTAAAAGAAGGTGCGCTCAACCCACGGCTTACGCCCCTTCGACTGGGCTCAGGGTAAGCTGTGGGCTGCACACTCTGTCACGCTTCGCGCTAAAAGAGGTGCGCTCAACCCGCGGCTTACGCTCCTTCGACTGGGCTCACGGCAAGCTGTGGGCTGGACATACTGTCGCGCTCCGCCCTAAAGAACAGAAATCAGACTTTCGCCGTCCGCGCACCGGGCCTAAATTGTCCGGTAATTCGTGAACTGCATATCGATGCCGAAATCAGAGTTCTTCAGCAGGGCGATGATCTCCTGCAGCGAGTCGCGGTCCCGGCCGCTGACCCGAACCAGGTCGCCTTGAATGGATGCCTGGACCTTCTTCTTCGAGTCTTTGATTTTCTTGACGATCTCGCGAGCCTTCTCGATCGGGATGCCCTGCTGCATGGTGATGCGCTGGCGGACGGTGGAACCGGCGGCGGTCTCGATCTTGCCGTAGGTGAGTCCCTTCAGCGGAACGCCGCGCTTGACCAGCTTCTGCTGGAAGACGTCGTTGATCGCCTTCAGCTTGAATTCGTCGACCGAGGACAGCACGATCGCTTCCTTGCCTTCGAGCACGATGTTGGATTTGGAATCCTTCAGATCGAAGCGGGTATGAATTTCCTTCATCGCCTGCTGCATGGCGTTAGAAACCTCTTGCAGGTCGATCTTGCTCACGATGTCGAATGAGTTGTCGGGCATAAACGACTCAGTTTACGACAGAGGCGTTGCGCGAGGCGAGTTCCGAGTCACTGAAGAAGATTTCAAACGTTTCGGAGGTTGCGGAGGTGTCCTTGAACCGTCCGCAACCTCCGATGAAGCCAACCTCGAGATTCCTACTGTCCGGGCGGTTTGGCGGCCGGAGGCGGAGTTTTCGAAGCAGGTGCAGCGGGCTTTGGAGCGGGCGGCCTGGAAACTGGAGGCATGCCTGTGGGCGCCGGCGAAGCGCCGCTTCCGAAGTACTCCTGATTCAGCTCCGGCTTGACATTCTTGGTAAGCGTCTCCACCGCATCCTTAATACGTTCCTGCTCCAGGGTGCGGTTGATTTCCGGTTTGACCTCTTCCAGCGAGAGCTGCTTCCGGTTTTCCAGTTTGAAGATATAAAAGCCACCAGGTTCGTCCATCACCTCGGAAACCTTTCCGGGCTGAAGATCGAAGACCTTGGCCTGTGACGGCGGCATGCTCTCGCGGCGCTGCGTGCCGGCGGCGGTGGGAGGCGGGGGAGTCTTCAAGCCGAGGTCGTCGTACGCCTGCTTCTGCAGCTTTTCGAAATCACCGCCGGCAGCGGCGGCAGCGTGGATCTTGTCGGCTTCCGCCGCGAGTGCTTTTTCATCCGGAGGTTTCTCGCCTCCGGGCGGGGTTTTGGGAATAAAAATGCGCAGGAAGGTCCCTTGCAAGTAGTCCTGCTGGTGTTCCTTGTAATACTTTTCCGTATCGGCGGGGGGAACATTGGAGGCCTCCCTCTGCAGTTCGCGGATAAAGAGCTGGCTGAGCGTCTGCATGCGCGAGAACTTCAGCACCTCTTCCGTCCCGGGAGCATTCGCGATCCCGCGCTGCTCGGCAGCCTCACTCATGGCCAGCGCGCGGGCATAGGTATCGGCCAATTGCTGGCGGCGTCCCGGAGGCATCTTCGGATCGATAGCATCCACCAGTTTTTCAAAGCTGGCGCGGGTGATCACGGTTTTGCAATCCGGAGGCGGCGACGCCGGGACTTTGCCGTCACACACCCCGAGAATGGTAATTACAGGCGCAGTTGGCGGAATCTCAGAGGCGGGCTTGGTGGCCGGCTGCCCGGTTGCGGCAGGCGTGGCAGGCGCGGCCGAAGCGGCGGGCTTAGTGGCCTGCGCGACAGCGAGCGTGGACAACAGCAACACAATTGCCAATCGGTACATTCATTCGCTCCAAAACATAAATCGTAACACGAGAGGAACGGGATGTGATTCCTGAGTTGAGCGTCATAGCACGGAGAGCAATTCAGAATCGGAACGGAAGCAACTCGAATGAGATAATCGCCCCATGGGCGAAGCTCCGGGGGTGGTGATGGACGCGATGCGGGCGGAAAAACGCACAGTCGCGCAGAACTCCGTCTACGCCGCCATCGGGATCACGGTGCTGAAATCCATAGTCGGCATCAGCACCGGCTCGCTGGGCATTCTGTCGGAAGCGGCGCACTCGGGCCTGGATTTGATGGCGGCGATCATCACCTTGATGTCGGTGCGGGTCTCCGACAAGCCCGCCGACGCCGAGCACCAGTACGGACACGGCAAGGTGGAGAACTTCTCCGCCTTCATCGAGACCGGCCTGCTGCTGCTGACCTGTGTGTGGATTGTCTACGAGGCCATCAAGCGCCTCTTCTTTCATCACGTCGAAATCGAGCCCAGCCTGGCCGCGTTCCTGGTGATGTTCGTCTCCATCGGCGTGGACGCATGGCGGTCGAGGCGGTTGAAGCGTATTGCCGAAAAGTGGGACAGCCAGGCGCTGCAGGCCGACGCGCTTCACTTCGCCACCGACGTTTGGTCGAGCGCGGTTGTGATCCTCGGGCTGGCGCTGGTTTTGACCGGACGGAAGCTGGGAGTTGCGTGGCTGGCGGACGCCGACCCGATTGCCGCGCTGGTCGTCGCCTGCGTGGTTGTCTATGTAAGCTGGCGGCTGGCGCGGCAGACCATTGATGCGCTGCTGGATGCCGCGCCCGCGAACGTGCGCGCACGCATTATCGACCAGGTGCAGAGTGTCGACGGCGTGCTGGAAGTGGACCGGGCGCGGATCCGGCGGGCGGGGAACCGCTACTTCGCCGACCTGGAAATCGGCATGCACCGCAACGTCACCTTCCTGAAGTCGGAGCAGCTGGGCAAGCGGGTGACGGAGGCGGTTCACCGCGTGCTCCCCGACGCCGACGTGGTGGTTCACTCCGTGCCGCGGGCGCGTGGGGAAGAGAATATTTTCGAGCGCATCCGCGCGGTGGCGGCGCATGCCAACCTTAACGTCCACGACATCAGCGTGCAGGACCTGGCGGGCCGGCTACACGTGGAGCAGCACCTGGAACTCGACGAACGGCTCAGCCTGAAAGAGGCCCACGACGAGGTGACCGTGCTGGAAGCGGAAATCCGGCGCGAGGTGCCGGAGATTTCTTCCATCCTTACCCACATCGAGAGCGAGCCGGCGACGATCGAGGAAGGCAGCGAGATCGCGCGCGACAAGCGGCTGGAACAAGCCGTGCGCCAGATCGCGAGGCACATTTCGGAGGTCGTCGACGTGCACGAAATCGTGGTCAAGAAAGTCCGCGAGAAGCTTTACCTGTCCTGTCATTGCACGCTGCCGGACAGCCTGCCGCTTTCGCGGGTGCACGACATCCAGACCGAGTTGGAGATCCGACTGAAGCAGGAAGCGCCGGAACTGTTCCGGGTGCTGATTCACCCTGAACCGGTGACGGACAATCGCAGATGAGTCAGAAGTAAGAAGTCCGAACCGGTGGGATGCGGTCACGCGGCTGTCTTATTTCCGGCGTTCCGAACTGGGGTGAAGCGGCGCACAAAGTTGTCGTGGTGGGTGACTTGCTTGACCGCGTCGCCGCTGCCGACAGCTACCCAGGTGCACAGGTTGCGGTCAACCTTGATCAGGCGAACGATCTGACCATCCAGGTCACGGTAGAAATCGCGCTGCGGCTCGTGATGGGCGAGGTTTCTGGGCACTGCAGCTGGAATGATGGTCCCCGGGGAGGGACTGCGGGAAGGCAAAAACCCGCCGCGCGCCTGCTTGTACTTCTGAAATGGGACACGTTCCAGAAAGGTCCCGGCAGCACGCATGTTTCACGTTCCAAGTTTCACGTTTCACGTTGTGCAGATCTCGATCATGCACAGAGCTGTGCAACGTGAACTCGAACAGGCCAGGTAGGGCCAGCCGATGTCTCTTATCTCGCTCCGCCGCGGTAGGTCACGCGCCAGATTTTGTTGCCACCGTCGTCGGCGACCAGCAGCGATCCGTCCTTCAGCACCAGCAAACCGACCGGGCGTCCCCAGACGTTGCGGCTTTCGGGGCTTAACATCCAGCCGGTGACGAAGTCGTCGTAGCCGCCCACCGGCTTGCCGCCCTGGAAATGCACGCGGACGACTTTGTAGCCGGTACGCTTGGAGCGGTTCCACGATCCGTGCATGGAAACGAACGCGTCGCCCTGGTAATCCTTGGGGAACATCTGGCCCTGGTAAAAGACGACGTCCATGGTCGCCGAGTGAGCCTGGAAGAGGACGTCGGGAGTAATCGTCTTCTTGACCAGGTCGGGTCGCTCGTCGTTATTGGGATCCGGGTGCGAGCCGAGGTACGCGTACGGCCAGCCGTAGAAGCCGCCGTCCTGGATGTGCGTTAGGTAATCGGAGGGGAGATCGTCGCCGAGGCCGTCGCGCTCCTGGACCAACGCCCAGAGCTGGCTGGTGCCGGGATAAAACGCGGCGCCGATCGGATTGCGCGTCCCGGTGGCGAGCAGGCGGTGACCTGAGCCGTCGGGATTGTACTCGGAAATGGCGGCGCGGATGGGATCCTCGCCGGGACTATCATTCGACGCCGAACCAACCGTGACCAGCATCTTGGCGCCGTCGGGAGTGAAGAGCAGGTTGCGCGTCCAATGCTGGCGGTAGCCGTGCCCGGGCAGGTCCACCAGCTTTTCCGGCGCTGCTTCCGCCTTGGTTTGTCCCGAACGATAGCGGAAGCGCACCACCGCGTTGGTCTCGCCGACGTAAAGATAATCACCGTGGAACGCCATGCCGAAGGGCAGGGCTAATTTTTCAGCAAAGACGAAGCGCTGCGTCGCCTTGCCGGAATTGGCAGGATCGCGAAAGACCAGGATTCGGCCGGAATCGGAATCGGCTAGGAAGACGTCGCCATTCGGCGCCAGGGCGAGCCAGCGCGGGTTTTGCAGTCCACCTTCCGCCCAGGTGCTGATCTCAAAGCCCGGCGGCAGGTTCAACCGGGCACTGGCGGGCTGGCGGATGACTTCCGGGCCGTTGCCGGCGCTGCTGGTCGCATGCGGGGCCGGCAGTTGCGAAGGCTTGATCTCGTGATGTGCGAGGGGGTGGGCGACCTGCGCCATGGCGCTTGAGTCCGACCGCGTGCATGCGATGGCCAGGATCGCGAGCAGCGTGACTGGGACAGCCAGGCGCAGCTTGGCGGCGCACTTGGTGGCGCGTCTTGCAGGATCCTTCATTCGCATATTTCCGTCCATCAGTGTTGGATGACGGAAATTGCCGCGAGATTGCAGTCCAAGTCTTATTCGTTGGGAATGACAATCCACAGGATGATGTAGAGCAATCCGCCGGCGCCGGCGAACAGGAACAGCAAGAGCCAGACCAGGCGCAGCACGGTAAGGCTCCAGCCGAAGTGTCGCGACAGGCCGGCACAGACGCCGGCGATGACGCGTCCCTGGCGGGGACGGACCAGCTCATGAGTTACCGGCGCGGCGCCCGCCACCGCTTTGGCGCAATAAGGGCAAAGGCGCGCGTCGTCAGGAATGGTTTTACCGCAAGCGTTGCAGTACATATCGGTTCCAGCCTCAAGGAAGTAATACGATTTTTCCGAATGCCCCCGCTTCCATCACTGCCTGGTGCGCGCGCGGTGCGTCCTTGAGCGGCAATTCCTGCCCGATCACCGGCCGCAAGGTGCCGCTCTCCAGGCCGGAAACCAGCGCGGCATGAATGCTGGCCAGGTCGTGGTCGGAGATGTTGAACGAAGTCATTCCGAGGATGGCGCCGTCGCGGCCCATCAGGTCACGCGGGTTGATCTCGACATTGCCGCGGCTGCCCACCACCACCACCCGTCCGAACTTGTTCAGCATGGCGAGATCTCTTCCGAGATTCTTGTTGGCGAGCATTTCCAGGATGACGTCGAAGCCGCGTCCGGCGGTCAGCTTCATTAACTGCTCCGGCGCGTCGGCGGCGCTGTGATCGACCACATAATGCGCGCCTTCGCGCGCCACCATTTCTTTACCCTTGTCGGTGCTCGCAGTGCCGATGATGGTCATGCCGGCGGCGCGCCCCATTTGTACGGCGGCGCTGCCCACGGCGCCGCTGGCGCCATGTACGAGCACGGTATCGCCAGGCCGCGCCTGCGCTTTGTGAAACATGGCGCGATAGGCAGTGATGTAGGGCACGCCAATCGCCGCGCCCTGCTGGTAGGAAGCTTTTTTGGCGAGCGGGTGCACTTGCGCCTCGTTGCACAACACCTTTTCACCGTAGGCGCCGGAAATGGAGCGGTAGAGGTAAACGCGATCGCCGGCTCGAAAGCCGGTAATGCCGTCACCCACGGCTTCCACGTCCCCGGCGGCGTCGGAGCCTGGCGTGTAGGGCAAGTGCGGCTTGATGGCGTATTGTCCGCTGCGAATGTAGGTGTCCACCGGGTTCACGCCAATGGCGCGAGTACGTACCAAGATTTCGCCGCGACCGGGCTTCGGGTCAGGAACTTCCTCCAGGCGCAGGACCTCGGGACCGCCGAACTCCCGCACGCGAATTGCTTTCATCGCTCTCTCCTTGTGATGTGAGTACCTCAGTACCGGAGTACTCTACCGCTTACGTATTCACGCTACCCGGCTATCACGCGCCGTACCGAGATAGCGCGCGAACCAGGAAAGCGCCAACTGCGCCACCTGTTCCAGCGCGCCGGGCTCCTCGAATAAATGCGTGGCGCCGGGAATGATCTCCAACTGTTTTTCCGTTGTGAGCCGGTCAAAGGCGTCGCGGTTCATGCCGACGACCGGCCCATCGTTGCCGCCGACGATCAGCAACGTCGGCGCCTGCACTTGCGCCAGCGCTTCGCCGGCAAGGTCGGGACGTCCGCCGCGCGAGACGATGGCACGAACCAGCTTCGGAAGCTTGACCGCGGCGATCAGCGCTGCCGCCGCGCCGGTGCTCGCGCCAAAGTAGCCGAGGTCGAACTTCGACAGATCTTCCCGCCGGTGCAGCCACTCGGTCGCGATTTGCAGACGTTGCGCCAGCAGGGGAAGATCGAAGCGCAGCTCCGCGGTGCGATTATCAACGTCTTCTTCCTGCGGCGTGAGCAGGTCCATGAGCAGCGTTCCGATGTCCCCGCGCCGCAATTCTTCGGCGACATAACGGTTGCGCGGGCTGTGCCGGCTGCTGCCGCTGCCGTGCGCAAACAGCACCACGCCGCGCGCGTTCGGCGGCACAACCAAATCGCCGTCCAAGACGGCATCACCAACTACGATTCGGACCTGTTCGGCCGGCTCCATGAAAGTCTTCTCCAGTGACTAGTAGTTAGGAGTTAGTAGTTAGTAGCTAGGAGTTAGCGGTTCATGTTGAGCACTCTTCACAGCAAGTTGACGACTAGCTATCTATTGATTACCTTTTTCCACGACCGCGCGATCCAGCAGTTCGCGCACTTCCTCATCGGTGGTCTGGGCGAAATCCTTGTACCACTGGCCGACCGCGAAAAACGGCTCCGGGGTGGTGGCGCAGACCACGTCATTGCCTTCTTCGCGGAGTTGGTCGCAGGTGGCGCGCGACGCGACTGGAACCGCGATTACAATCCGGGCTGCGCCTGCCTGGCGCAGCGCCGCCGCGGCCGCGCGCATGGAAGAACCGGTGGCCAGGCCGTCATCGACCAGGATCCCAGTCTTGCCGCTCACGTCGAGCGACGGACGATCGCCTCGATACTGGCGTTCGCGACGCTGCAGCTCTTCTTCCTCGCGCCGCGAGACCTCCTCGATGGAGGCTTCAGGAATGCCGAGGGCATCGACGACCTCGCGGTTCAAGACGCGAACCCCGCCGGATGCGATGGCGCCCATCGCCAATTCCGGCTGCCCGGGAGTGCCCAGCTTGCGCACCACGAACACGTCGAGCGGGACGCCGAGTTCGCGGGCGACGACGTAGCCGACGGGCACGCCCCCGCGCGGCAGCGCCAGCACGATCACGTCGCGCCGTCCAGCGAACTCGCGCAGCCGCTCTGCCAGCATTTCACCCGCGTCGTATCGGTCGCGGAACATCATTCGATTGCGCGTCCTTGGTTTGAGTTCGATGCCGCTGCCGCAGTAGTGGAACTCAGAGTTCGCCGATGAAGGAATTCCAGGGCGTCGCCGGCATTGTCTCCGTGCTGGCGTGGCCGTAAGCGCGGATGATGAGCGCGGCGCGCTCGACTTCGCGCACGTCGGAGGCCTCGACAATGTCGATCACGTCGAAGCGCCCGAGCAGCGCGTAGCTTTGCTTCCACTGCACGCCTTTGCATTCCTTGCGGATTTTCTCCGCTACCGTCTTTGCCATCTTCTTGAAGTCTCTGGGATCGTCAAACGCGTCCTGTGCAAGCTGGCTGAGGATGACGTAAGTTGCCATGCGACACCTCCAATTTTTTGTGGATGAAACGATACTCTTGCGGGCGTGAGAGGTAAACTCGCGCCACGGTTTTATCGGATGTCGGTTTTCGGTCGTCGGTAGGCAGCCCACAGCCGATGCATGCCGTTGCAATGCCGATCGCGAAAAGCGAAAAAAGATAACTGCCAGCGGCAAAACAGTTTGAGTTCGCGCGCTCCCAACTCGTCACCGCCGCCACACGCTACTCTTGCCCGCAAGCTTGGCCTGCTTGACGCCGCCATGATCGTGATGGGCGGAATAGTCGGCGCCGGTATTTTCATTAATCCGTATGTCGTCGCACAGCAGGTGCGCACGCCCATGCTGATCCTGGGCGCGTGGATTGCAGGCGGCCTGATCGCGCTCGCCGGCGCCTTCGTGTACGCGGAGCTGGCGGCACGCCGGCCCGAGGTCGGCGGACAGTACGCCTACCTGCGCGAGGCCTACCATCCTGCCATCGCATTTCTCTACGGCTGGGTGCTGCTGCTGGTGATTCAAACCGGCGGCATGGCGGCGGTCTGCATCACCTTCGCGCGTTACTTCATTGACCTCACCGGGATGAAAGTTTCCGACTGGCTGCTCGGCGCGGTCGCCCTGTCGGTACTGACCGTCATCAACTGCGTGGGCGTGAAGCAGGGAAGCACGGTGCAGAGCGCGCTCATGGTGATGAAGATTGCGGCCATTGCCGCGCTGGTGTTTTGCGGCGCGTTCCTGCTCGGCCGTCCGTCGCAATTCACATTGCGCCCGGTGCTGGGCGAGCCGCCGTCCTGGCGCCTGCTCTCGATGTTCGGCGCCGCCATGATACCGGTGCTGTTCGCTTATGGGGGATGGCAGACGGCCAATTTTGTCGGCGGCGAAATCAAGGATGCGAGACGCAATCTGCCGCGCGGCCTGCTGCTTGGGGTCGCCGGCGTGATCGCCCTTTACGTCGGGGTAAGCTGGGTATGCGTGCGAGCGCTCGGCGCTGCAACCCTGGCGGAGACGCATACTCCCGCGTCGGCGGTCATGCGTATTGCACTCGGCGATGCCGGCGTGAAGCTGATCGCGGTGGGCATTTCCATTTCGACGCTCGGCTTCCTCAGCCAATCGATTTTGACCGCACCGCGCGTCTATTTCGCCATGGCCGAAGACGGGTTGTTCTTCCGCGCCGTGGCCCGGGTTCATCCGCGCAGCCGCGTACCGGTGGCCGCCATCATCCTGCAGAGTGTCTGGACCATGGTGATCGCCGCCTCCGGCCGCTACGAGCAAATCCTCAATTACGTGGTCTCCATGGACTTCATCTTCTTCGGCCTGACCGCGACCTGCATCTTCGTCTTTCGCGGCCGCGACGCCAAG
>DASSIZ010000060.1 GCA_035691485.1 Terriglobales bacterium | reverse complement strand
CCGGCCAAGTCTGAATTACCGGTGAAAAGCGGGCTTCTCGACAGCTCGACCAAGACCGTTGCTTTCCATTTAGTTGCAAGAAACTGCACTAGCACGATCTTTGCTGCTTTGGCAGCATTGAAAACAAAGAGGAACACTAGCCATTCTCTGGAGGCCGGATTGCCAGTACCTTTGAGAATATTTGTGTGTCTCGGATCCGCCTGAGCTTAGTCTGCGCCTGGGTGGCCGCTACGAAAGAACACACGGCCTATATGAGGCACAGAGTAACCGACGCCCCCTGTCGGGTCGGCCACGTTCGATATCATTAGTCCCTGTCTTGGGCGGAACCGAGGAATGGGTGCTGAAAAATGACCATGGCTCCCAATTCTTCCCGAAGGAGTGCTCTCTGTGAACAAAGCTAGGCTGTTTCTCCTGCTCACGCTGTTCGTGGCCGTGTGCCTGAATGTAATGGCGGCCGACGGGCCGTCCCCAATCGAAAAACCCGGCCCCCAGAAGTCGGGATTCTATGATTTCTGGCAACTGCCGCCCGGCGATAGCAGTGGTGTCGGCACTCTGCCGAGAACTGCGGACTGCTTCATCGGCGCTTCGACTCAGCCCGCAGTTTATGCAGGCAACTTCTTGCTGGATTGCGACGGTGAGACTCCACACAACGAAACCACGATTGTGGTGGACCCTCACAACCCCCAGCACGCCGTCGGCGGATTCCACTCCTACCGGCTGTTCTTTAATGGAGCGACGCTCGTGGAGCGAGTGGTGGCGGCCGCTTCCTCTACCTTCGACGGCGGCAGCACCTGGCACGAAGTTATCCCACCCATCACCCCGTACCAGTTCACCGGCGACCCGGCACTGGCGTTTGACAGTAATAGTCGCCTCTACTACTCCAACATCGCCGACCACGAGGGGCCGGGCGGCAGCTTTACCGGACCTAGCGTTGTGGTCGCCTCGTCCAACGACGGGGGCATAACCTGGAGCAATCCAGTCACGGTGGCGAAGGGTCAGACGGCTGTCACGCCCAAGAGCAAAGGATTCGGACCGAACATTTTCAACGACAAGGAGTACATTGCTGCCGACGCCAATGCGTCCAGTCCCTTCAGCAACCGCGTGTACGTAACGTGGACGCGCTTTGCGCAGTTCTTCAGTCCGACGGCACAGTTTTTCGCCAGTCCAATCAACGTGGCGGTTTCCGACAACGGCGTGCAATGGACAGCGCCCAAAGCGATCAGCGGTTTTAGTCCGTTCTGCAACGCGGCTCTGTTCGGAGCACCCAACGAGTGCGACCTGAACCAGGACTCGTACCCGGCGGTCGCGCCGAATGGAAAGGTGTACGTGACGTTCGAGAACTTCAATACCTTCGGACTGAACCAGATCCTGGCGGTCTCCTCGAGCGATGGGGGAGCGACCTGGAGCGCGCCCTCGCGCGTGAGTTTAGTACAGGACCTGAATTTCCCGAGCAACGTCGATGGTCGCGACACGCTGAGCGGCTGCCAGTTGCGATACGGCGTCAAAGCTAACACCGCTGTGGACCCGAGCGATGCGACCGGCAACACGGTGTACGTCGCCTTCGCCGATAACCAAAACGGTACGAAAACTGCCACCAATACGGACGTGTTCTTGGGCAAATCGACCGATGGCGGCGCGACATGGAGCATCATCCCGGTGGACACGTCAGCTAACGACCAGTTCTATCCCTGGGTTGCGGTCGCCGCCAACGGGACCGTCAGCGTTGGCTACATGGACCGCAGCCTGGCGACGGGCGCCGACCAGACCCAGTGCAAGTACGGTTTTGCCGTCACCAAGCTCAGTAAGGCCGGGAGCATCCTGAGCAAGAATCGGGTGGACACGGGCTTCTCCGATCCGGGCCACTCTCTGTGGTTTTCCGGAACGACGAACGGGAACTCGCGCTTTATCGGCGACTACAACGGGGTAGCGGTTGGGTCGGATGGAACCACCTGGAGTTTATGGACGGACCAGCGTGCGGTGGTGGCGAATCCTCCCTCGGCAACCCGCAACCACGGGCAACACGCAGTGGCAGCCAAGAACTGAACCGTCTAATTTCATGCCAGGCCGGCTTGCTTCGCGAGTCGGCCTGATTTTTCCCTACTACACGCAAGAAGCTAGCTACTTCTGACCAGCCGTAAAACGCGGCGTTGCAAACGGGGATTTAGCGTGTTGACCTCGTTTTTGACACGGACGAGTTCGAAATTGACGGGCTACGTTCGAAGGGTTGCGCGCCCGGCTATTCCCCATGATCGTCCACGCTCCCGGTGCCGGTCAGGAAATCTGCGACCTCAAGAAAATTAAAGCCCCACTCGCACGAGCGGGGCTATTCCTTCGTGGTTGATTTTCATCCGGAACGACGCGACATCAGCCGACGTGAAGTGTCGTGGTCTTGCCCACGAGTACCGCAACACGTTCCTTGAAAATCGGGCGACCGTCAGAATCGCGCAACTCAATGTTGTGAGTGCCGGGTCGAAGTGCGAACTTCTTCGCCTTCTCCACCTTGTCGGCAAACCCGCCATCCACGTAGACAGAAGCATCTTTCATCTTCGTATCGAGCTTAACGTAGCCGAAGTTCTCAGCCATGTAATCCGGCGCATACGCGTACGGATACGGATAGTCGAAGAACGGGTCAAAGACCCGGATCGGTTCGACGATGACAACGCGCTGACGCGGTTGCGAAGCGGCTGAAGGCGCCTGAGCTGAGCTCTTCGGCATTTGCGGCATTTGCGCAGAGCTCGACGGCATCGGCGCAGCCGGGGATGCCTTGGGTTTGGGCGCGGGTGCCGTTGCGGTTTGCATAGATGCGGCCAATGTCCCTGTCAGAAGAAGCCCCCCGATCACCCCAGCGGTTAGTGTCCTCCTAAACCATCGCATACTTCCTCCTTCCCTCTTCCTCGTGAAGAGTGGTAGATGGAAATTTGGATCGGACTCTTTGATAAGTGCGATGCGGCATTGAGCGACAGCCGATGCTTCCGCATCTGCTCCATCCAAAGGACTTGTCTTTTGAAAGGGACGAGCAGGAATAAGCGCCATCCCTAATACGCCGTTTTAGAGGACGCACAGAGGAATTCTGCTGGCCCGTTCGTCCCGCCTTAACAGTCCGCGTGTGTAACCAGGGCCCACAGCCGCAAGTCCAGATATGTCGGAGGTCCCGAACAACAAGGAAAATGCGATCAATTCCTCGAGCGCGGAGCGCTGCTCCTGAAGTGGGGATGGGTGGGCATTCAGCTGTTAAATTTGACCTCCACCGAACGGAGGGAATATGAAGCGCGCGGGCACGTTTGCAGCGATTCTGTTAACCGCCGCTTTGATTGCTTGCGGTGGAACTACGTCATCAGTGACGAGAACGACAGGAACCACAAACCTGGCAACAGGCGCGTGGTCTGAGACACTGGCCAGTTCGTCAGGGCAGCAACTGGGCTCGTTCACATTCAACCTGACGCAGAACAATACCGCGCTCACTGGTAGCAACATGAACTTCACGAACATGAGTTCGCTGGCCCAGTGCTTCGGCGCGGGCACCGTGATGAGCGGTCAGATGGGGCCCGGAATGATGAACGGCGGCATGATGACAATCACGATATCGTCGATGTCATCGGGCGGCACCGAAACAAACACCATGATCATGCAGGGCACCATGACGATGGGCATGGGTTCAGGCTCGGGGACGTTCAACCTCACCGGACATACGCCCGCTTGCACAAGCCAAACAGGCACTTTCAGCATGACACACATGTGAGCCAGACAACGTCACAAAACCGATTCGAGTCCATTCGGGCCTACCATTTTTTGACCCAAGGTTAGAGCGTCCCCCGGCTTGCCGGACAGGTCGATGGTTCCCGGTCGAGCTGCCAATTCTTTCGGAGCCTCTTGTTTCATCCAGCCATCTTTCGGGTTCGTTCCGCTCCTCGCCAACGCAAAACGTCGAGATGTACAATCCCGCATCATGAAAAAGCTCTTCCTCGCCGCAGTTGCAATCCTGCTGGCGGTCCCGGCCTTCGCCGCGCTGAAGACGATGCGCGTGGATTACTACCACACCGGCAACGACCACCAGGAGACGTTTTCCCTGGACCGCATCGTGATCGAGCCGACCCCGTGGCCCGGGGACCCGCGCCAGGCGATCGACGACACCAATACCGGAAAATATTTTTTCGAGGTGCGCGACCGGGCCAGCAATCGCGTGGTGTACTCACGCGGCTTTGCCTCGATTTTCGGGGAATGGGAGCAGACCGAAGAGGCCAAGCAGATGAACCGCACCTTCTCGGAGTCACTGCGCTTTCCCGCTCCCACCGGGCCGGTGCAGATCTCGCTCATGAAGCGCGACGCCGGCAATGCCTTCCGCGAAATCTGGAGCACGACCGCCGATCCGAAAGACCCCTTCATCGATACCTCGGCGCCGCCTTCGCCGGGCCCGCTGCTGACCTTGCAGAAGTCCGGCGATCCCGCCAACAAGGTTGACTTCCTGATCCTGGGTGACGGCTATACCGCGGCGGAGCGGGCGAAGTTCGAGAAGGACGCGCGGCGGCTGATGGAAATACTGTTCTCGACTTCGCCATTCAAGGAGCACCGATCCGACTTCAACGTGTGGGGGCTGTGCCCGGCGTCGCCGGAATCCGGAATCTCACGACCGTCCACGGGCATTCACCATCGCAATCCGGCCGGCGCGACTTACGACGCATTCGGATCGGAGCGCTACATCCTTACCTTCGACAATCGCAGCTTCCGGGACATGGCATCGTTCGCGCCCTACGAATTCGTTGAAATCCTGGTCAACGGCGCGACCTATGGCGGGGGCGGCATTTTTAACCTGTACAGCACGGTGGCCGCCGACAGCCTGTGGTCGCCGTACGTGTTCGTGCACGAATTCGGGCATCATTTCGCCGGCCTGGCCGACGAGTACTACACCTCCGACGTTTCCTACCTGCCGCCGGCGCACAAGGTGGAGCCATGGGAGCCGAACATCACCGCGCTGCTCGATCCGGCGGCGCTCAAGTGGAAAGACATGGTGTCGCCGGGAACACCGGTTCCGACGCCGTGGAACAAAGAAGCATTTGAAGCATACGAGCGGGACATCCAGGCTCGCCGCCGCGAAATCCGCAAGCAGAACCGCCCTGAATCGGAGATGGACGCGCTCTTCAGCGAGGAAAAGAAGCACGAAGATCAGCTGTTGTCCTCCGACCAGCACTCGGGCAAGATCGGCGCGTTCGAGGGCGCGAACTACGAAGCCAAGGGCTACTACCGGCCGCAGGAGAACTGCATCATGTTCACGCGCCACGATGCGTTTTGCGCCGTGTGCCGGCGAGCGATTGAGCGCATCATCGCCCTGTACACGCGATGAAGAACTGTTGCAATCGCGCCTGCGGGCGTTGACAATCGAACCGTGCCAGAGTCGGAGACAGCCGCGATATTTGCCCGGGGCGCCGTTGTCCTGGTGACGCTGAATTCACCGCGCGAAAAATTCTGGGGCGTGGTGATGGAACTGACCACGGCCGGGCTCGGGGTGCGCGGCATCGACTTGAACTCGTTCGATGATTTTTCGCGGCTGGTGCGGGAAGGCGAACCGGTCGCGGCAAGCGCTGTTTTTTTTCCCATGCACCGCATCGAGCGCATTGAATTGGACGCGCGCAACGGCAGCATTCCGTCGCTGGCGGAACGTTTCGCGTCGAAGAGCGGGAGCAGCGCCGTCGAAATTTTCGACGGGCCGGAATTTTCGACGGAGCGCCGTCGCTAGATGCTTCGCCAGCTTCTCACCGCGCCCAACCAGCTGACGCTGATGCGGCTGATCATCATTCCATTCATCATCATCAACATCGTGGACAACAATTACCGGCTGGCGCTGATCCTGCTGGTCATCGCGGGGGTGAGCGACGGACTGGACGGCCTTTTGGCGCGCGGGCTGCACCAGCAGACCAAGCTCGGCCAGTACCTGGATCCCATCGCCGACAAGCTGCTGCTGAGCACGCTGTTCCTGGTACTGTCGATTCTGCACCTCATCCGGTGGAAGTACACGGTGCTGGTCTTCAGCCGCGACCTGTGCATCCTGTTGACCTGCGCCGTGCTCTACGCGACGACTTCCATCCGCGACTTTCGTCCCAGCATCTTCGGCAAGATCAATACCGGCGCGCAGGTGGCAACGATTTTTTTCGTGCTGCTGTTTCAGGTGGACTCCAGCCCCTGGGTATTCTTCAGCCGCAAAGTGGGTCTGTACGCTACCTTCGCCTTCACGCTCATCTCGGGACTGCACTACGTGTTTCTGATCGGGCAGCGCATCCGGACCTACGAAAAGAGCGGACGCCCGGCAGCGTCAGGGCAATAAATCCAAGAAATCTTCGCCGCCATGAGCACCACGAAAGTGGTGGAGCGCCAGGCGCGGGAACTGGCTTCGCGAATTTATTGTGGGAAAGTGACAGACATTATGCGCAATGTATTGTCGCTGTGGAAATCCTGGAACGCCGCAAGGTATTGAGAACATGGCGAGGTCAGTGGAGGAATAATTGCACTGGCGATGTCCGGGGGATGGTATGCAAAAAATCATTGGAATTGGGTTGATGGTTGCAGGGTTAACCAGCGCTGCGTTCGCGTTTACCGCCGTGCCGGAGATTGACGGTTCAATCGCAGTCTCGGCTCTCACCTTGCTGTCCGGCGCGATGCTCGTCATCCGGGGCAGAAAGAAGTAAGGTCAGACGAGTTCATTGACACAGGTAACACCGGGAGGATGGCATGCAGAAGATGATTGGGATCGCATTGATGGTTGCAGGATTAACCAGCGCGGCGCTCGCGAGCCCCTCGGTACCGGAAATTGACGGCTCAACCGCAGTCTCGGCTCTCACCCTGCTGTCGGGCGCGATGCTCGTCATCCGGGGCAGAAAGAAATAAATAGAGACGAGTTCAGTTCGTCGGCGCGGCATCCAGGAGGATGGCATGCAGAAACTTGTGGGAATGCTGCTGTTGGTTGTGGGATTGGGAAGCGTTGCCTTGGCCGGGCCTGTTGCCGCACCAGAAATTGACGGCTCAACCGCAGTCTCAGCTCTCACCTTGCTGTCCGGTGCGATGCTCGTCGTCCGGGGCAGAAAGAAATAGTCGAAAGCGCAGTTGCAGGATCGGGGGATGGAATGAGGAAACTCATCGGAACGGCGTTGTTGATTGCAGGCTTGTCCAGCGCTGCGATCGCCGGAACTTTTACGGTGCCGGAAATCGACGCTGCAACGGCGGTCTCGGCGATCACCCTGGTTGCCGGCGCCCTGCTCATCATCCGAGGCAGGAAGAAATAAGGACAGACGAGTTCATCGACACGCGTAACACCGGGAGGATGGCATGCAGAAACTTGTGGGAATGCTGCTGTTGGTTGTGGGATTAGGAAGCGTCGCATTCGCGGGCCTCGGTCTGGCGGTTCCGGAAATTGGCGGCACGGCCGCGGTCTCGGCGATCACCATGATTACCGGCGCTGCGCTCGTCATCCGCGGCCGGAAGAAGTAGTTTGTCGAAAGCGTAGTTGCAGGCCTGGAGAGGATGGCATGAGAAAACTGATCGGAACGACGTTGTTGATTGCAGGATTGGCCAGCGCTGCGTTCGCCGGAGCTATTTCCACTGTGCCGGAAATCGACGCTGCGACGGCGGTCTCGGCGATCACGTTGATTGCGGGCGCAGCGCTCGTCATCAGAAGCAGGAAGAAGTAGTTTGTCGAAAGCGTAGTTGCAGGCCTGGAGAGGATGGCATGAGAAAACTGATCGGAACGACGTTGTTGATTGCAGGATTGGCCAGCGCTGCGTCCGCGGGAATTAATGTCGTACCGGAAATCGACAGCGCGACGGCGGTTTCGGCGATCACCCTGATTGCCGGCGCTGTGCTCGTCATCAAGGCCAGGAAGAAGTAATTGTTCACGCATCTTTGGCGCTCGGACTTGAGAGAGCTAAAGGCCCTGGTGCCTTGTGTCTGACTGCAGCCTGCTCCAACCCAATCCGGCGTTTCCGCCGGAATGCAATTCCTTAGCGCTGGGAAACCATTCGGCGCGCGCGCTGGTGCGGCGGATTGTGCTGCTTGCCCTGCTGTTCGCCGCGGAAGCGGTCGCAATTTCTCTATGGCTGGACACTGCATCTCTGGCGCACAGTTCGGGACTCACCCGAATCGTGGGTGCCTGGGGAGCTTACGCGCTGCGGGCAGTCATCGGTTTTTGCGCCATCTTTACCACGTTCGCTTTCCTGAAAAAACGAAACACGCGGTTCGCAGAGCCGGGTGCGACCGAATCACCGAGTTTTTCCTGGGGGCTGCTGGCGGGTCACGGCTGCGCCCTGCTGGTGTTCGCGGAACTGTCTGCCGTTCTGTTCACGAATTCAGCGACCGGCTTGTGGAGCGATGCCGTCGCAGCCAGTTGGCTTGTGGTGGGCGTGAGCGCGATCGGGCTTGCGGCCTTGGCATTCTTTCCCTGGACGGGCTGGGTGCAGTTATTACGCGGGACTGGGTATCTGTGGATTTATGCGGTGGTAAGCACGGTTGCGGCCAGCCTGGCCGGAGGCGCCGCGCGTTTGCTGTGGCGGCAGGCAACGTACGCCACCTTCGGCCTATCGAAGCTGCTGCTGAAGTCGGTGGTATCGCCGGTCTTTGCCGAACCGGCGAACATGCTGCTCGGCACGCAGGCTTTCAAGGTCACAATTTCGCCGCAGTGTTCCGGTCTTGAGGGCGCCGGACTGGTGCTCGCCTTTGGGACCCTGTGGTTGCTCCTGTTTCGGCGGGAATGCCGATTTCCGCAGTCGCTACTGCTGTTGCCGGCCGCGATCATGCTCAGCTTCCTGCTGAACGTGGTCCGAATCACGGCCTTGATCCTGATCGGCCATGCCGGCTTCCCGCAGATCGCCGCGCGCGGCTTTCATTCGCAAGCGGGATGGATTTTTTTCAACATCATTGCGGTGAGTTTCTGCCTGGTGATCGGGCGCGTTTCGCTGTTTACTTCGCGAGCCGCCAGCGCCGAATCGCGTGAAGCGCAGGCCGAGAACCCGACCGCAGGGTACCTTCTTCCCTTCCTGGCAATTCTGGCAGCGGGATTGATAGCCGGCGCGGCCACGGCAAGTTTCGAGTGGCTTTATCCGTTGCGGTTCCTGGCGGCAGCGGCCATGCTCTGGACTTACCGGCGGCGGTACGACCGGCTGAATTGGAAATGCGGCTGGCTGGCGCCTGCGGTGGGCGCGATCGTTGCCGTGATGTGGATTGCGGCAGACCGCGCGATGGGCCACGGCGTGGCACAGGGAATGCCCGCCGAACTGATGGCGGCGCCGGCCGCGACGCGCTTCGGTTGGATCGCTCTGCGCCTGTTGGGAGCCGTAGTAACGGTGCCCATCGCCGAGGAGCTTGCGTTTCGCGGCTTCCTGCTGCGGCGACTGGTAGCCAGCGATTTCGAATCGGTTGCTTTTTCGTTCCGGAGTATTCCCTGGACCGCGCTGCTGGTGTCCTCCGTGGTCTTCGGCATTCTGCACGGCACTCGCTGGTTACCCGGAATTGCCGCCGGCCTCCTGTTCGGTGTGCTGCTGCTGCGACGAGGCAGAATGGGCGATGCGGTGGTTGCCCACGCCAGCGCGAACGCGTTGCTTGCCGCTTACGTGCTCTTATTTCACAACTGGTCGCTGTGGTAAAGAGAACGGGTCAACGGCAGGAGGCTAACGCCAACTAGTAACGGTATGCCGACGCACTGGCTGCAACTCGAGATCAGAACGTACTGGCTGACGTTTGTAGCGACGTTTTTCGCGATCGCGATATGGGAATCGTGGCGCCCCCGGCGGAGGCTGAAAATGCCGCTCGAGCGCCGCTGGACGCGCCATGGCCTGATCCTGCTGCTGAGCACGCTGTTCTCGACGACGGCGTTACGAGCCACCCCGGTAGCCATCGCGCTGGCTGTGTCGGACAGCCGGTTTGGTTTACTCAACAAAGCCGCTCTGCCGCTTGCCGTGCGATGGATTGTCGCGGTGCTGGTTCTGGATTTCACGCGGTACGCGGTGCACTGGTGCCTGCATGCGACCCGTTTGTGGCACGTGCACCAGGTGCATCATTCGGATCCGGACTTCGATGTCTCCACCGGGGCGCGGGTGCATCCGCTGGAAGTTATGGTGCTGCAAGGAGCCAATATCGCGACCATCGCGCTGTTGGCGCCGCCGGTCAGCGCGGTGTTGTTCGTGGAACTGGCCTCTGCCGTGCAGAGCTTTTTCAGCCATGCCAACGTGTCACTCCCGCCGTCTATCGACCGCTGGCTGCACTGGCTATTTGTCACGCCGGACATGCATCGCATTCACCACTCGGCGCAAGTCGCCGAACAATCCAGGAACTTTTCCGACGTATTCGGATTCTGGGACCATATGTTTGGAACCTATCTGGCGGAGCCGGCCAGCGGCCACGAGCAGATGATGGTCGGGCTCGAAGAATGCCAGGACGAGAGCAGCCTTGGGATTGGCTGGATGCTGATGCGACCATTCCGAGGAACTGGTCCGATGGTTCGCTCGCGAAGCCAATAGCCAGGCCAGGAAGCGCCGGCGATCCAGCCATTCCGAGTCACGCCGCCGAGGAAATCTCCTTGGCGGTAATCTCATACTTGAAGTGATCGGGATCGAGGCTGTCGAGACGGCCTTCCGCCGTTTCCGCCTGCGGATACATGAGGAAGGCAATGGGCGGGCCACTCGATCCCGGCAAAACCACGTCGTGGCCAAAGTTGTAGGCCATCCAGTTCATCTCCCAGGAACCGAAGAGACGGGCGCGGGCCTGTTTGACCATGTTGTCGTCGAGAGGACGGTTGCCGGGCGGCTCTTCCAGCACGACCTTGCGCACGTCGGCAGGATCGACGGGAACCCAGCCATGGGCCTGCAGGTAAACCTCAGCGCGGCAGTGCTGGGCCTTGGTGACGGTTTCTGACGCCACTCCGAGGCTCTTGTAGCCCAACTGGGACTTGGCAACGCGAACGCCGTAGACGTCACGGGCGGGAAGACCGACGGCGCGCGCCAGGCCCACGTAGAGTGCGTTGAGGTCGGCACACTTGCCGCCCAAGTCGCGGGAATCGAGCATAAAGCGGATATCGCCGCGTCCGCAGCCGCGCGTCTTCGGGTCGCGGAAGGTGTTCTCCACGATCCACTCGTAGATAACGCGCGCCTTTTCAACGTCGGTGGTGGCGCCGCGGGTGATCTCGACTGCGTTCTGTCGGACGATGCCGTCGGTGGGAATCGACTTCGTAGGCTGGAGGTAATGCTGCAGTTCTGCTTGGCTTGCTTTGCGAGGATGCCCCGGGGAGGTGAGATCGACGGAATAGTTCTTGAGGGCGACGCGGCTGGTAACGAAAAGCACCGGCTTCACTCCGGCAGGAAAAGTGGCAGCGATCATTCCGAGCGCGTCAGCCTTATTCTCGACCAATTTGGCGGCGCCGCCTTCGGCGTGGAACGTGTTGGCGAGGGTCTTCTGGAAAGGGGTAGCGCCGATGAGCGCTGCCGGCAGCCATACATGTGTGATTCCTGAGGGTTTGAGAACTTCGACGCGAGTTATGACTTCGAAGGTGCGCCAGGCGCCTGATGTGGACAGCTCGTCAGACAGGGGCTCGGCAAAGAGGCGCTGCGGATTGGAAAGCGCCAGACCAGCGCACGCCATACTGGTGGATCGCAGAAAATGACGACGGTTCATGGGATATCTCCTTCGGCTGCGCGGACGACGGGTTGAAAACGACCGACGGGCGTTTCAGGAGAGGCGGGTTCAAGTAAAACCGCCAGGCTGTCCCCACATGCGCAGATAAGATGCAGGAGAACACGGCAGGTTTCAACAGCTTGGGTTGTAAAGTAGTGGGTGAGGCAGGCGAGAACCGGGCGTCGAGTGCCTTCGAGTGGATCAGGTTACCCGACGGTTACTTCGGGCATTCCCATTGAAGGGGCTGTCGTTGACCCGGGTTTTGCTCGAAACCTACAATCGAGTGTCCGTGACAATGAAGAGGCCCTTCGCGGGCAGAGTTAGGGAATATGGGTCGAGTCGAACACAGCTCGGTGCAAGTAGAGCCTTCCATCAAGGCAGGCACGATGCCGCGATTTTTCAATACTCTGACCGGCCGCGTCGAGGACTTCCAGCCGATGAAAAATAACGAGGTCCGCATGTATGCCTGCGGACCGACAGTGTACGACTACGGCCACATCGGCAATTTCCGCACTTTCGTCTTCGTGGACCTGCTGCGGCGTTTCCTCCGCCAAAGCGGCTTCAAGCTGAAGCACGCGATGAACATCACCGACGTGGACGACAAGATCATTCGCAACGCGGCCGAGCGGGGCATCAGCGTGCAGGAGTACACCCAGAAGTACGAGAAGGCGTTCCTGGAGGACACCGGCTTTCTCAACATCGAAAGACCGGAACAACTGTTGCGCGCCACGGAGCACATCGAGGAGATGGCGGAATTCATCAAGGGCCTGGTGGACAGCGGGCACGCTTACCGCACCGAAGACGGCTCGTATTACTTCCGCATCGCGACGTTTCCCAGCTACGGCAAATTGTCAAAGAAGGACTTCGGGGGGATCATCGAGGGAGCGCGCGTGGACGTGGACGAATACGACAAGGACAATGCGCGCGACTTCGCGTTGTGGAAGGCGCCCAAGGCGGGCGAAGCGTTTTGGGAGACGAAGATCGGACCGGGACGACCGGGGTGGCACATCGAGTGCTCCACCATGGCAATGAAGTACCTGGGCGAGACCTTCGACATCCACCTGGGCGGCGAAGACCTGATTTTCCCGCACCATGAAAATGAAATTGCGCAGTCGGAAGCGCTGACGGGAAAACTGTTCGCGCGTTTCTGGATGCACGCGCGGTTCTTGCTGGTGGAGGGCGAGAAGATGTCGAAATCGCTCGGCAACTTCTATACCGTGCGCGACTTGATCCTGAAGGGGCATAAACCGTCGGCGCTGCGGTTCCTGCTGACATCGGTGCCCTACCGCAAGCAGTTGAACTTCACCTTTGACGGGCTGAAGTCGGCGGCGCAATCGATCGAACGTTTGCGCAACTTCAAGCTGCGACTGGAAACGAGCCCGTTGCCCGCCGGAAGTAACCCCGCAATCGCGAAGCTTGCGAATGCAACAGTGGAGCAGATGAACGCGGCGCTGGCGGATGACCTGAACACCGCGGAAGCGCTGGGAAAAATGTTCGACATGGTGCGCGAGGCGAACGCGGCGGCCGATGCCGGGCAGTTGCGGAAGGACGATGCCGCGCCGCTGCTGAAGGCGATGGCGTGGTTCGACGCAATTTTCGCCGTCCTGCATGACGACGACGCGCAGAAGATGCGCCAAGTCCTGCAGTGGGCTAAGGGAGAAGGACGTATCCAGGAGGCGAGCGAAGCGACGGTGGAAGCGTCAAAGTCGGTGGAGTTAAGCGACGCCAGGATCGACGAGCTGATTGCGCAGCGTCAAGCCGCCCGCAAGTCGCGTAATTTCGCGCGCGCCGACGAGATCAGGAACGAACTGGCGAGCGCGGGAATCATCCTGGAGGACACCAAGGACGGGGTGAGGTGGAAGAAAAAGTAACCAGCGGCTAGCGCTTTCCCGCATACGCGACCCGCGCGCGATGCTGCAGCAGGCGTTCGCGGTGCTCGTGCTTGAGGTCGAGGAACTGCACGCCGACACGGTTTCCAACTTGCGAGCGGACCAGGACGCGCACGATGATGAGGGGATCTTCCGGGTGCAGCCGATAACGCAACTCCACTTCGCTATCCACGGGGAGATGCGCGTCGGTAATAAAAGACATGCCGTTTTCGCTGATGTCAAACGATTCGGCCTCAAAGGTTTGATCTCCTGCCTGGCAACGAATCTCGCACCGAATCGGCCAGCGTTCCGACGCCCGGATTCCGGTCATATTCCCCCCCGCTTCTCTGGCGGAAGCATAGTTGATTTTTCGGAAGAGTCAACCCGCCATTGGCCATCGGCCATCGGCTATGACCGATGGGCGCCCGGCCAGCTGGCTTTAGCATCGTGTTCCCCTACTTCTTAATCTCACTACACCGGTTTGCGGCCGTGCAGCTTGATGGACGCAATGGCATTCGCGGCCGCGTCGGCAATGGGATCGCTGCCGCAACAGCCAGTGGGGGCGACGGCGCTGGCCAGCTTCTTGCCGTGTTCGATCTGCGGAATCGACAGATCGGTGAGCCCTGCCTCCAGCGCCATCTGAACGTAATCGGTCATTATGCTGGCGCCGGCGATACAGCCGACGTACGCGCTCACGCTGCCGGCCACCTCCTTGGGGAGTTGCCGCAGGAGCACCAGGTCACCGACGGCGAGGCGTCCGCCCGGTTTGAGGACGCGGGCGATCTCGCGAAAGACTTGGGGCTTGTCGACGCTAAGGTTGATGACGCAATTGCTGATCACCAGGTCAACGGACGAGTCAGGCAGCGGAAGTTGCTCGATAAAGCCCTTGCGAAATTCGACGTTGGTAGCGCCTATTTTTTCGGCATTGGCGCGCGCCTGCGCAAGCATGTCGTCGGTCATATCCACGCCAATGACCCGTCCGGCAGCTCCCACGCGACGCCATGCCAGGAAGGCGTCGAAGCCGGCGCCGCTGCCCAGGTCAAGCACGGTCATGCCTTCACGTATTTCCGCGAGGGCCAGCGGGTTGCCGCAGCCCAAGCCGAGGTTTGCCTGGCCGGCGAGCGCCAGATCTTCCGCCGAGTAACCGATCTTAGTGGCAAGCTCGTCGGTGGAGCCGCAGCCGCATCCGGATTGCTCGCCACGGGCAACAGCGCCGTAATGATCTTTTACTGCATCCTGGATCTTCATGTTTGCGTTCCTTTCAAAAGTGCAGCTAACGATTGGCGGCCAATAGACCCGGTTTCGGCCCAACCTGGAGGCCACAGCAGTTGTTGTTTTCCAACGCCGTCGAGAACTCGCGCAGGGCGGTCAGGACCTGTTCACGGCGGGATGGGGGAATGGACGCGACGACGGCGCGTGCGCGCTCGCGCATGAGCTGATCAATGCGACGGCGAGCCTTGCGACCGGCGGAGGTGATCTTGACCATGGCGGCGCGGCCGTCCTGCTGCCCTCCGCGCACCCGTTCCACCATGCCGAGCTTTTCCAGCTTCTCGAGGTTGCGAGTCAGTGCGCTGGGAGTAATACGCGAAGCGGCGGCCAGGTCGGAGAGCCGGGCGCCCTCCTGCGCGATGAGCGTGCGCAGGATTGCGGTCTGGCGCGGGGTCATTCCTTCGCAGCAGACCTCGTCGGGACCGACGCACATGAGCACGCGCTCGAGCCGCTCCAGCTCGTTCCACCAAGCATCAACGTTGTCAGAATTGTCCACAAACGCAGGGTACGCCAAACAACTTGCATGAGTCAAGCAATTTATTCGAAGGGCGCGACATGGCGCCGCCCGTCCCGGGAAGACACTGCTACGCGGGCTTGGCGAACAAGGCTGGCTGGAGGGAGTGCTCTTAGGCGTCCGTGCCGGTGGATCGCTCTTCGATAGCCATGTCTTTAAACTCACTGCTTTCGAAGATGTCGCCGCATTCGAGGCACTCGACGAATTCCGAGTCCTCTTCGCGGGCCACGATCCGCACACGCAGATGTTCACACTTGTCCATGCTCATGCTCGGCAGGGGAGGTTTAGCGGGTGGTAGAGGATGGTTCGAGTTCATATATCCGAAAACAGGCCGGAAATGTTGGGTATTTTAGACCCACCCGGTAGCTTGTCAAGAGTTACTCTCGTACCCTTCCGCCATTTTGGCCAGCAAAGGATGACATCGGGCACTGGCTCAGATGAATCGTGGGGGGAGCGGGATGGCAGACATAGTTAGTAATTATTAACCGCCGGGTGGCCGTTGGGAAGCAACGAGGTAAGTGGGCGAGCTACTCGGCGGCAGTGGAAGTCGGAGCAGCGGCGCGGGCTTTGTGGCCGGCGTGGCCGTACAAGGGCATGGGATAAATGCCTTGCTGGCGCGCCTGGGCGATGGAGATGCGCAGGACCTGTTCCGGGCGGAAGCGGCTGATTCCGCGGCCGGCGCTGAGCACGGCGGTCTCAAAGGTCGCCCGTCCGGTTATCGAAGTCTCAATGTAGAGATAGTTATCGGAGTGTGAAGCTTCGCGCACGGCAACATAGGCATGGCCGGGCACCAGGATGACCACCGGATCCAATCCCAGGTTTTCAAACAGCGAGGCATACATGACCGCGCCATCAATGCAGTTGGCCGAAACACGGTTCAGCGACTCGCGAGGGAAGCGCACTCGTTCGCTGACATCCAGGTGCTGGCCGAAGGTGGTGGAACTCTTCACGTAGGAGACGCCGCGCTCCTGGACGGCGCGATAGATGGCGGCCGCCTGCTCGTAGGTGGAATGAACTTGCCCGGCGGTGTTCTTCCAAGGCTCGTACCCGGGAAGACGACGGCCGGGCATGTTTTCCTTGGCACGGCTGAGAATCTCCTCCACTTCCGAATCGTGCGGCGTTACCCAGGCGGCGATGAACGGCGCGAACTTGAAGCCCTGGCCCCAGTACATATCCTCGGCGGCACGCAAGCGGACCGGGAGGGTCTCGTCATACATCCGGCGGCCGGATGTATCGGTGGCGACTACGAGCACGGTGGCGGGCACGATCTCCCGGTTGGTAAACATTTGCGGCAGGAAGGTAGGGGCGAAGGTGAAGGTGCGAGTCTCACCCGCAGGCACCTGAATCATCTGAACTTCCTGGTCGCTCCAACCGGGAATTTGGACGGTGATGCGGTTCTTGAGAGCTTCCGTGGTGGTATTCAGGATGCGCACCGAGACGGTGGAGACTTTGCGATCGCGCGGCTTTTGCAGCGAAGCATAATTCGCGAAAGCAGGAAAGATTTCTCCATCGACGCCGGCTTGAACGGTGTACACGGGATCCAGGGTGGCAGCCACGGCGACCGCGGCGGGCGGCGGCGGCGAAGGTCGATCGGCGCGAAGTCGCGCGGCGGCAAACGGAATCGCGGCGGCGATAGCCAACAACAGGCCCAGGGACACCAGGGACAGACGAAATCTCGGCTGCAATGGCATTGACTATAAGGTTATTGTAACCTGCGTAACAGGCAATCAGCCAATGACCTTAGGCGCTCGTGGCCTGAGGATTAAGGCTGCTGCGCCTGCGATATACTCGTTCGCCCGCGGCACCTCACAAGGCCGGCGGACGAGTGGGGGAGCGTTCATGAACAGCACGACGGTCAACATCGAACAGGAAATCAACCCGTGGGAAGCGCAGCGCGCGCGCTTTGAAACCGCCGCGCACAAGCTCAATCTCGATCCCGGGTTGATGAAGGTGCTGAGCCTGCCCAGTCGCGAGATCATCGTCCACATTCCGGTGCAGATGGACAATGGGACGCTGGAGGTATTCACCGGGTTCCGGGTGCAACATTCTGTGGTGCGCGGGCCGGGCAAAGGCGGCATTCGCTATGCTCCCGACGTCAGCCTCGATGAAGTCCGCGCGCTCGCCAGCTGGATGACGTGGAAGTGCGCGGTGGTCAATATTCCTTTCGGCGGCGCCAAGGGCGGGGTGATCTGCGATCCGAAGAAAATGTCGATGGGCGAGCTGGAGCGAATGACGCGCCGCTACACCGCGGAGCTGATTGAATTCATCGGGCCCGAAAAGGACGTTCCAGCGCCTGACGTCAATACCAATGAGCAGATCATGGCGTGGATCATGGACACCTACTCCATGCACATGCGGCAGACAGTGACCGCGGTGGTGACCGGCAAACCTCTGAACATGGGCGGGTCGCGGGGGCGTCGCGAAGCCACGGGCCGCGGCGTGATGGTGGTCTGCGACGAAGCCTTGAAGAAACTGAAGCTGAACCGCGATGAGACGCGCGTGATCATACAGGGCTTCGGAAACGTGGGTTCGAATGCGGCGCGCCTGATGTACGAAGCCGGCTACAAGATCATCGGAATCGTCGAATTCGATGGCGGTCTCTCCAACCCCACTGGCATCGATATCGACGCGCTGTGGGAGTACCGCTACCGGACCGGCAGCATTCACGGGTTCCCGGGCGCGGAAGCGATGGACCCGCAGCAGCTTTTCCTGAGCGAATGCGACATCCTGGTGCCGGCGGCAATTGAAAATGTGATTACCAGCCGCAACGCGGACCGGGTGAAGTGCAAGATCCTGTGCGAAGGGGCCAACGGACCTACCACTGCCGCGGCCGACGAGATTCTCGCCGACAAGAAAATCTTCGTGATTCCCGACATCTTGGCCAATGCCGGCGGCGTGACCACCTCGTACTTCGAATGGGTGCAGGACCGGCAGGGATACTTCTGGAAAGAATCCATGGTGAACGAGCAGCTGGAACACATCATGCGGAGCTCGTTTGAGGACGTGGTGCGATACGCCGAAACGCACAACGTGAATAACCGTATCGCGGCATACATGTTGGCCATCGACCGGGTGGCGTACTGCCTGAAGCAGCGCGGAATATACGCCTGAACCTTATTTAGCGTATCAGCCAGGGAGTTGGCTAGCCTGGTTGTTTTGTGGGAATGCCGCTGGTTTGCGCATTGCTTTGCCTCAAGGCGCGGAGCATAATCTAGGATTAGCTGCTATTGAGCACTGAGAGCGCGGACGCGTCCACGCACGGGCTTGCGGTATTGAATTGAACCTTCCGAACTACATTACGCTTACCCGCATATTCGCCGTTCCGGTGCTGATCTGGATCCTGTCCTCCAGTCGGTTCGCGATGGGCGTGCGCGGGGAGCGCGAAGTGCTGGCCTCGGCGGTATTCATTGCCGCGTCAATTACGGACGGACTTGACGGCTACCTGGCCCGGCGGCGCCACCAGATCACCACCATGGGCATGCTGCTGGATCCGCTGGCGGACAAACTGCTGATCGCCGCCGCGTTCGTCACGTTGGTGCAACTGAATCCGAGCGTGGTGCCGGCGTGGATGGCGGTGGTGATCATTGGACGCGAGTTCCTGGTCAGCGGGCTGCGCTCCATTGCCGCGCAACAGGGCTTCACCATTGACGCCAGCGACCTGGGCAAGGTGAAGATGGTGGTGCAGATCGTGGTCGTGGTGCTCTGCATTCTCGACCACCGCTGGCTGCAATGGGAGTTCGGCCGCTTCGTCTTCCCGCTGGATGTGCTGGCGCGGGTGGGCATCTGGTTCATGGTGACGCTGTCGCTGGTCTCAGCGGTCGATTACTTCGCCGCGTTCTGGTTCAAGATCGATCGGCAAGTGGTACGCCGGCAGCGCCGCGCGTTTATCCTGAGCCGGCGGAGAAAGCGTGATGTCGCAATTACCTAGCGACAGCGCGACCCACATCTCAGCCGCCCCTGCAGAATTTTCGACGGAAGAACGCAGCGCTCTGCTGGCGCTGGCGCACCAGGCGATTGCAGCAAGCCTTCACGGAACTGAGTTGAAGGCGCTGGCGCCATACAGCCATCTGGAAGAAAACCGGGGCGCGTTCACTACGCTTTATCTCGAAGGCGAGCTGCGCGGTTGCGTCGGCTACGTATTTCCCATCTACCCGCTGTACCGTGCGGTCACAGAAGCCGCAGTGGCTGCTGCATTTCACGACATCCGATTTCCACCGGTAACTCCGGAAGAAGCGCCACTGCTTAAAATCGAGATCAGCGTGCTCTCACCGCTGCAGCCGATTGCGTGCGAGGAAATCGAGATCGGGCGGCACGGCCTGGTCCTCACCTATGGCACGCGACGCGGGTTGCTGCTGCCGCAAGTGCCGGTCGAACACGGATGGGACCGGCGGATTTTCCTCGAGCAAACCTGCCTCAAGGCCGGTGCGCCGCCCGACGCCTGGCAGCGCGGTGCGGTGATGGAAGCCTTCACCGCGGAAGTGTTTGGGGAATGAAGAATCAAGAAGTCAGAATGAAGAATGCTTCGTCCATTCTTCATTCTGACTTCTTGATTCATAATTGTGCTCAGGGCCAACGTGCGCACCGTATTCCATGTCGATATGGACGCGTTCTTCGTTTCGGTCGAGGAACTGTTTGATCCCTCGCTGAAGGGGAAAGCGGTCGTAGTTGGCGGGCAGCGGGAAGAGCGCGGCGTGGTGGCGGCGGCCAATTATGAAGCGCGCAAGTTCGGCGTGCACTCGGCGATGCCACTGCGCACCGCCGCCAAACTGCTTCCCGCGGAAGCTGTATTCGTGGATGGCCACCCCGACCGGTACCGCGAGTGCTCGCACCAAGTGCTGGAAGTGCTGACGACTTTTTCGCCGGCCGTGGAAATGGCTTCCATCGACGAAGCCTACCTCGACATGACCGGCACGGAGCGATTGCACGGCCCGCCGTTGCGCGCCGCGCACAACCTTCACGCCGCGATGAAGAAGAAGACGCAGCTGAATTGTTCCATCGGCATAGCCAGTTCGCGACTGGTGGCCAAGGTTGCGTCCGACCAGGCCAAGCGCAATGGCGTGCTGCAGGTGCTGCCGGGCTGTGAGGCGTCGTTCCTGTCGCCCCTCGCCATTCGAAAAATTCCGGGTGTGGGCAGGGTCACGGAGCAGAACCTGCACGCCATGTCTATTTTCAAAGTCGGCGACCTGGCAAAGCTGGAAGATGGCGTGCTCGAGGAGCGGTTCGGAAAGTGGGGGCTGGCGCTGGCCGGCAAAGCGCGTGGCGAAGATGCCGGCGGCTGGTTCGACAGCGAAATTGGAGAAGATGTCGGGGCGAAGTCCATCAGCCACGAACATACCTTCAACGAAGACACCGCAGAACTGCCGCAGCTGGAATCCACGCTGGCACACTTGAGCGAAATGGTAGGGCGTAGGCTGCGGGAAGCCGGGCTGCACGCTCGCACCATTCAACTCAAGCTGCGTTACCAGGATTTTACGACCATCACGCGGGCGCACACCCTGGCCACTGCAACGCAGTTGGACACGGAGATCAGCGAGCAGGTGCGGTCCCTGTTTCGACGCAACTGGCGCGCGGGGGGCAAAGTGCGATTGCTGGGAGTGCAGGCGTCGTCGCTGGAGACCGTCGAGGGCCAGATAGGCTTACTGGACGCCGAACGGCACCAGCGTTGGCATCAGGCGCTTTCCGCGGCCGACCGTCTGCGCGACAAGTTCGGGGAATCCGCGGTCTCGCTGGCCAGCGGGATGAGCGGGACATTCCGCGAGCGCACGCACGAAAATCCCGCCGCGCTGCCGGGGAAAAAGAAAGACAAAGACATGGGCTAGGGGCTGGCGGGCAGACGGTTTTTGGAAACCTCCGAAACCTTCCAGCCTCCGAAACCTTTTTCGCAAAAAAAACGGCGCCCGCAGGCGCCGCTCGATTCGACACGGCAAAAACTTACTGAGATCCGCCGCCTTCCAACTCGACGGTGTCGCCTACGATTATGTTCTCCACCGAGTAGGTGACCAACGCCGTGGAAGATGTTGGGGTCACGTTGAGGACGATCATTTCCGCCACGGCGCGCCGTGGAAGCTCGGCGTACTTCGCTTTGCTCAATTCCGTGCCGTACTGTTGCGTCTCTTCGCTTTGCGGCACTCTCAGAGAAAGGGCGTCGACTGCGTCCATCTTCGCGGGATCGTAGTTACGAACCGCGCGGAAATAATCGCCGACCTTCACGCCTTTGTCGGCACCGGCGCTGATGTACACCTTTTGCCCCGCCCCCACGAGATAATCAAAATCCTTGGCCATGACAATGCGGGCGGTCACGCTGCTGGCTGCCGCCGGGAAGCGCTCAAATTCCGTCTTCGGGCGATAAGCAACCGGCGGCTTCTCCTCAAACGGGGTCACCAAGTCGCCAGGAACAATGGGACTGCAGCTGAACTCGACCACTGCGATCGCCATCTTGCCGCGGAGGGCAGTCACCCGCACCCGACCCAAGTCAGCATAAGGCTGTCCGAGTGCGGCAATGCTGGCTGCCTGCGTCGGATACGCCCGGCTGCGGTTCGGGTCACGCAAGGGACGGATCACGGAGAGGCGAGCACCTTCGGTATATCCGGTTCCGTCCAGGAAGAGGACGTCGGTCTGCCGGAACTGCGTCTGGTTCGGCGATTCCGCACCGGCGGCGACATAGTTGGCGGCGGGAAAGCCCTGCTTGCTGATGAATCCGGAGCAATACATGTCGGAGTAGCTCGGCGCCTGCACGCGCTGGGTCAGGTTGCTGCTCCCATGCACCGGCGCAGCCGGTTCTTGCGAAAAAGCCCACGGCGCTGACAATACCAACAGCAACGCCACAATCCTCATACCGCCTCCTTCGCGTGCCAAAACACGGCTGGACGTGCGCAGACAGTACCTCAACTGGAACGCTAACAAACAGCTTACCGAGGGTCAACGACGGGCGTGTTTACCCTTCCGGTACTGCGCCCGCGAAGGGACCGATTTCCGGGTGCGGAATCGCTCATTGCATCTGTTATGGTGCATGTGTAAGATGCTGCACATTTTCGGCCCATAACGTTCGGCCCAGACGGTTTGGCCCAGAAGCAATGAGCGCAGCAAACACCAGCTTCGTTCCGCGGCCCCTGCCGCTGCGGCTGCCCCGGGTCTGCGTGCCGGTGGCGGGCGCTTCGGCGGCCGAGATGGTGGAGAAGGCCGAAGCCATGGTGCGGGATAACTCCTTCCTGGAGTTCAGGTTAGACTATCTGAAGAGCCCCGGCCTGGCGCTCCCGCACATTCGCCGGTTCCTCAGCTATCACCCGGAAGCGGTGGCCATCGGGACCTGTCGCCGGGCAGTGAATGGGGGGAAATTCCGCGGTTCGCTGGCCGCCGAGGTGGATGTCCTGACGAAGGCTGCCGCCAACGGCTGCCAGTTAATCGACCTCGAACTGCAAAGCGCTTCGGCGATGAAGCCGGCCGAATTGGAACGTTTGCGCGGCCGGGCGTCACTAATCCTTTCGTTTCACGATTTTCATGCCACGAAGAAGATCGAAGCGACATTCGCGAAGATGCAGCAGTTCTCTGCCGACTATTACAAGATCGTTACCACCGCGACCAACCTCGCCGACAACGTAGCGATGATGAAATTTTTGGAGCAGACCCGCAATACGCATTCCGTAATCGGTGTCTGCATGGGTGAGCAAGGCCTGATCAGCCGCATCCTGAGTTTGCGGGCGGGGAGCTTGTGGACCTTTGCCGCCGCCAGTCCCGGGGAGGAGACGGCTCCCGGCATGATCACGGCCAAAATGCTGCAGGATGTTTACCGCATCGAGCAGGTGGACACGGCGACCAGGATCTACGGCGTCGCGGGGGACCCGGTGTCGCACTCGCTGTCGCCCCAGATGATGAACGCCGCGTTCCGCCGGGAAAATGTGAATGCGGTTTACCTGGCGCTGCACGCGAAAACCGTTTCCGACCTGCTGAAATGCGTGCAGGAGATCCCGATCCATGGGCTCAGCATCACCATGCCGTATAAAGAGGAGATCGTCGGTCATCTCGACAACAGTGACACGCTGACTCAGAAAACCGGGGCTTGCAACACCCTGGTGCGCGCCCAGGACGGGAAGCTGTACGGTTTCAATACCGACGTAACCGGCATCGTCCAGCCTTTGGAGCAGCGCATGTCGCTGGCGGGCGCCAAGGTGCTGGTGCTGGGGGCAGGAGGCGCAGCACGGGCCGCGGTCTTCGGAGTGAAGGCGCGCGGGGCCGAGGTTTACATCCTGAATCGCTCTTCCGCGCCGGCGCAAAAACTGGCTCGCCAAGCCAAAGCCAAGGTCCTGAAGCGCAGCGACCTGAAAAAGTTCTCCTTCGACGTGATCATCAACGCGACGCCGGTCGGCATGTCCGACCCTAAAGCCTCGCCCCTGAACGAAAAAGAGAGCAAGGCAAAGTTTGTCCTGGACATGGTGTACACGGACGCGGAGACGCGCTTTGCCCGCCTGGCGCGAGCGCAAGGTGCGACGGTAATCCCGGGCTCGGAGATGTTTGTGTATCAAGGCGCGCGGCAATTTGAAATCTGGACGGGCAAGCCGGCGCCGCTTCCGGAGATGCAAAACGAAGTGCTGGCCGCCATCGCCACGCGGGCGCGCAACGGGAACAATCACAAAAAGAGATAGCCAGGGGCAGCTAGAGACAGCTGCGGCGCCAATCCCATAGGTCCGGCGCCGATGAATTCTTCATTTGTATCGAACTAAAAGCAGGCCTGCGCAATTTCCAGTTTTCTCAACGGATCCAACGTGTCGCGATGCCACCGCTGGAAGGCGTGGCGGTAGACATCGTCGTACTTGCGCGCAATAACCATGCGGCCGCGGGTCGCCTGCAGGTGGGCGCGGCCGCTGATGGCGAGAGCGGCGCGGAAATCACGGTTACGGGCGAGGAAGGCGGCACGCCCGGCGAGATCACGCGCATCATCATTCCGGTACCAGACGCAGCCGCGGCCTTGTGGGGTCACCTCGCGATGTTGCGGAACGTCGGCAGCGAGTACAGGCCGGCCGTGAAGCAGCGCGGAGATCAGCGTAGCGCCCGGGGAATCATCGCCAGGCGCAGAGGCAATGACAATGTCCGCTTGGGACAATGCGCCTTCACGCTGGGCGGCGGAGATGACTTCGACTGACCTGACGATGCCGGCCTCAGCCGCTTGCGCGAGCAGCAACTCGGCCCGCTCGGAATCCGCCTCGAGCAGAAGGCGCGCGTTATCAATCTCGCCGACGAGCGCCGCGAAGGCCTCGATCAGCAATTCATGGTGGTGATTACCCGGCGCAAACAAGGTGATGGTTGCGTCGCGCCGGTCGTCGTGGGATTCGATGAAATCGGCGGGCTCGACCGGATCGGGCACAAGAAACAAATTTTGCGCTTCTACACCGCGCTGGATCGCCTGCGTCCACATGGCCTGCGAATGCACGACCACCGCGCCTGCACGTGACAAGGCGAACTGTTCTGCTCGCCGCAGCGAGCGCAACAGCCAAGCACACGGCTTCGGGGAAATGCCGGCCCCCAGGCTACACGCCAGGTCATAGACGACGGCTGCACTGCCCCGCAGCCCCGCCATCGCGGCGGCAAAACAGTGAGCGTGCAGTACCTCGGCCCAGTCTTCCACCAATTCGTTGACCAACCGCTGCCGCCAGAGCCGCACCTGCTGCCATTCATGAATAAGGGAAACGGCGGAGACGGGATCCGATTGGTGAGCCAGGGGCCGATACCAACCCCTCGCCGTCAGAATCGAGGGCCGCATACCCGAGGCGATCTGCGCTTCGGCGACAGTTGCGGTGATGCCGACTTCATCGCAGGCATGAAGCACCGACCAGCGACGAATGGGACGCTCTTCGGCCGCCGCCGCCGCCTCCGGCCAATAGCGGGGCACCGATACCGACCATGGCAAAAGGCTCACGACGCCTCCCGCTGGGTCTTGCGCGGCAAATCGGAGAACAGCACGACCTGGTTGCGGCCGCGGCGTTTGGCGGCATAGAGAGCAGCGTCGGCGGCCTCAATCAACTCGCGCTTGAACTGCGCATCGACATCGAACACACCTACACCGATGCTGATGGTCAGGTGCTCGGTTGCGCGGGGGGAGCCGGCAAAAAACCGGGTCTGTTCCACCGCCCGGCGCAACCTTTGCGCGACCAGCATGGCGCCGGGGGCGCTGGTTTCCGGCAGCACGATAACGAATTCTTCGCCGCCGTAACGGGCCACCGTGTCTACCTCGCGCATGTCTTTCATCAGGATGGAACCGACGTCGCGCAGCACCTGGTCGCCAACGTGGTGGCCGTAGTTGTCATTGAGCTGCTTGAAAAAGTCGATGTCGATCATCAAGAGTGCGAAGTGGGTCTTCTTTCGTTCCGAGCGTTTGATCTCCAACTCGAGCTGTTGCTCGAAGTAGCCGCGTGTTTTGAGGCCGGTGAGAAAGTCGGTAAAGGCGAAGGTGATCAGTCCCTCGTTGGCATACTCGCGCGTCAGCAGGTTCTCCCCGACCAGGGACAAGATCCACAACAAGTGCGCGTCTTCGCGGGTGAAGGCAGCAGGAGAAGAAGAGAACAACTGCATCGATCCCAAGGGGCGATTGCTCACCAGCAACGGGATCACCAGAGCGGAACAGGCGTCCACCGACTGCAATAAAGCATCGGCCTGGATGTTGTGCCCCTGGGTGACCAGCAGCGGGCGGCTGTATTTAGCGGCCCAGAAGTTCAGGATATTACCGCGATCCAGGAAATCCTTGGGGCCAAGGTCAAAGCCGCGGGAGGCCCGGAGGTGAACCTGCTCCTCGGGTTCTTCCCAGAAATAGACCAGGGCGCGGTCGTAAGTGACGATTTCGGCAGCAAAGTCGCAGAGCAGGTTCAGGGTGGCGCTGAACTGCATGGGCAGGCCGGCGAGCATGCTGAGACGCAAGACTACGTTGATTTCGCGCCAGCGCTGCTCGACAGTCTCCTGGTTGAGTTCGGAAAACACCTCGACCACGAACATTTCTGGCGGGCACGAATCCGGGGTTTCCAATCCGAACGCCATAGCCGAGTTGGGCATAATTCAACCCCATTCAGGAAAAGCACGCCCCGTACCACTTAGCCCCGGACCCGTGAGGCGGCCATATTGTATTTGTTCTCTGAGCGGTTGCCGCTCTCCGCGCCGGCAACTCGCAGGCGGCGCGACGGCACCAAACCACCCCATCTTGGATGCCGGTCCCGACATTGGGCACATCGAAACCGCATTGCGGCAACCGGTTACCCAAGTCGATGTACCCACAAGCGATGCTATGAGCAGGTGTGCCTTACAGTTCCGTCTCCTGGAATCACTCGTGCAGCTACTCCGGATGGCAGGAACAGGGATGTGTAGAGATGGATATTTCGAAGGATCAACAGTACCTGATCGCCGAACTCAGTCACCAGATCAACAGCCCGCTGGCGGCCATTCGCAATGCCGTGTACTTGGCCTGCTGCCAGACCGAGGATCCGCTCCTGCAGCGCTACCTACGCATCGCAGATGAGGAGATCACGGTGATCGCCACCATCCTGCGCGCCACCCGCGCGATCATCGAGGAGAGGGGGGACGAACCGAATACGTCCGTCCCCACGGTGGCCTCAAGCCGGCGAGCGGCGACGGCCTAATCCGGTCCCGGACGCGCGCGCTGGATTTCGCCCAGGCAGCCCCAGCGAGGGCGCCGGGCCCTTACCTTTTAGCCGGAGTCGCCTTCAGCCTCGGTTTGCGATTTCCACATGCACAATTTCAGTTGCTAGCTGGTATGTACCCGGGATAGCATAGGCAGTAGGGCATCAGCCCGTGCCCTTAACAAAACAGCGGTACCTAGCCGAAGCTTCCGTTCGCAGGCCCATTCACCTACCGCGAGGCAGTCGTTTGCCTCCGCCCAGCCCGGAGAATCGACATGGCGTGGTACGCATACTGCATCACCGAGCAGCAGGCGTTTCTGACGAACGGCGCGCGCGTGCGTCGTCCTTACACAATTCCCGGCATGACAGGTATTGCCGGCTCTCCCGTTTTGGGATATCCCAGCGGCGATTTTGCGGTCATTGTCAGCTCGTATCAACGTAGCGGGGACCTGGACCAGAAAGCGGTACTGGAGCATGCGCGCGTCATCAGCGAATGCTTCCGCAACACCACCGTGCTTCCCTTTAGGTTCGGCACCGTCTTTGACACCGACGAAGCGCTTCGCCGCGCGGTGCGCGCCAATCGCAAGGCGTTCACCGAGAGCGTTGCGCGCCTGAAGGGCAAGTCGGAGATGCACCTGAAGGTGATGGTGCATGGCCAGTCTTTGCGCGACGTCCTACCCGACGCAACCCTGCCGCTGTCAGCCGGCAGTGAGTACCTTACGAAACTGCGCGAAATTGCCACCCGCGATCGAGAGCGGCAAAGCAAGGCGCGCGCTGTGTCGGTGCAGGTGCACAAGCTGTTTTCCCCCCTGGAAGAAGAAATCAGTTGCAAGAAGGTTGATTCGGGCGGGCTTCTGATCGATATCGCCCACCTGATCGACTCCAAAACCGTAGCCAAGTACCACAACCGGTATAGCGCGGCTACGCGCCAGTTGAAGGACTGCCAGGTCGCGATCAGCGGCCCCTGGCCGCCCTATCACTTCACGCCCAACAAGCTGCGCACGGTAACCGGAAACAGTTAGCTGCCGTCCGCAGTGGAGGTCTGAAACCGGGGCATATGACCCCGGTTTTTGTGTCTTTCCCCGCTGTTCTACCCGCGATTGGCACTAGCCTTCCTTGGCCTAGCTTGCATCCAACTGAGCAGCTACTGGCCTGTTCAGCTGCGGGCCGTTCCCCATGGTTCTACCTCGTGCCAAGATCCTTGTTGTTGACGACGAAGCCAGCGTGCTCCTGACCGTGGTTGCCATCCTGCAGCAGGAAGGCTTCGACGTGGACTCGGCGGGCGGCGGTGAGCAGGCCATCCAGGCGATTCGCTCCACCCGCTACGACTTGGTGTTGACCGACCTGAAAATGCCCGGCGTGGATGGCCTGCAGGTGCTGGAAGAAGTCCGAAAGACTTCGCCTTCGACCGTGACCGTAATGATGACGGGCTACGGCTCAGTGGATTCGGCATTGGAGGCGGTGCAGCGCGGCGCTTACGAATACCTGCTCAAGCCTACCGAGGTCGCAGACCTGAAGGCCGCCGTCCGCCGTTCGCTGGAGCGCAAGCGGTTTTCCGAAATTGACACGCTGTACCGCATCAGCCGCACGCTGACCACTTCGCTGGATCCGCAGGCCATCACCGCCGAAGTTACCGAAGCGGTTCGGCGAGTGCTTGGCGTCGCGAACGCGATCCTGGTTAACTTGGCGCCATCGGGGCCCGACATCAAAGACGAGCTTCGCCGGCTTTTTCGCGATGCCTCCATTGCGCCTCGCTTGGAGCGCGGGGAGATCATCGGGTACTCCGACCATGTGGCCCTCGCCGAGCGCTGGGCCGCCGCGCGAAAAGTGCAGTCCTACGTGTTCGTGCCCGGCCTTGCCAATGGCCAGCTTATCTGCGTGCTGTGCGCCGAAAACGGCGCGGAAGCATTTGAGTTCCACGCCTCGGCGCAGCGTTTTCTGCGTTCGCTGGCGGGTCAGACTGCCTTGGCGCTTTCCAACGCCACCTTATTCGCCGAACTGCAACGCAACAACCAGCAACTCGAGTCGGCGAATGCGAAACTGCGCGAACTGGACAAGCTCAAGTCGCAGTTCCTGAGCGTCGCCACCCACGAACTGCGCACGCCACTGAGCATTATCCTGGGCTATAACTCGATGCTCGCAGAGAGCCTGAACGATCGCCTCTCGGATGAAGAAAAGGACACGCTGCGCGAATCGATGGCAGCGTGCAAGCGCCTCATTCGCCTGGTGAACTCGATGCTGGACATCACGCAGATCGAGTCCGGTAAAATGCGCATGAATTACGCGCCGTCCGACCTGAGAAAGGTCGTCAGCAGCGTAATTGCCTTGTTCCAGCAGCAAGCACGTGCCAAGGACATCCGCTTGTCCATGGAGGTCCCAGCACGGCTGCCCAGAATCGTTGCTGACGCAGAACGAATCGAGCAGGTATTGGTCAATCTGGTCGGCAACGCGCTGAAGTTCACTCCCGCCCAAGGTTTGATCAATGTGGCTGTCCGACATCTTCCTGAGACCCGGGCGGTGGAGATTTCCGTTCGCGATACCGGGATCGGCATCGCGCCCGAAGCACGGGAGAAGATTTTCGATGAGTTCGCCCAGATTCACGAGGGGGTAAAGAAGCGTCACCGCGAGGGCAGCGGCCTGGGACTGGCCATCGCCCGCCGCATCGTCGAGGCACATTCCGGCGCCCTGAACGTGGAAAGCGCGCCGGGGCGGGGCAGCAGGTTCTTCTTTACGCTGCCGGTGGACGCCGGGAATCAGAAGGTCACAAGTGCCGTGTCCGCCTGATTTTGGATATTTTCGTGCCAACATATGGAACCGGAGTACAATACCAACTACTTTGAATTCTGCCGGCGGAGCGTGCCGGCGCTTGGTGAGTGGGGCGCGGGGTTCCACTAATGACGCGTAGGGGCCCTCAAATGGCTGATTCACAGGTTGTTAGCGTTGTGAACAACGGTAACTCCGGTGCCACTGATTGAGGAAATTGACGGGAAGAAGCTTCCCAATAGTGTCATCCGGTTGCTGTTTTGGTAGCGGAGTTGCCTCTGCTTTGGTGGACGAGTCCGGGAGGAAGTGGATGCAGTCGCAGAAAACGCGAGTCCTGATCGTTGACGACGATGCCAGCATGGCGCGGTACCTCAGCACTTATCTAGGGCGCCACAATTTCGACGTGAACATCGTGGGCAGTGGCGAAGAAGCGATTCGCATGTTTCGCGTGTACGACCCCGCGCTGGTGCTGCTTGATGTCGCCATGAACGGGATGGGTGGGATCGAGACCCTGGAGCGAATCAAGCAGATCAAACCGGACGTGTCGGTCATCATGCTCTCCGCCCAGAATAACCCTGCGCTCATCTTCAAGGCCTCCAAGCTGGGCGCCGACGACTACGTCAGCAAGCCGTTCGAGCCGAAAGAGCTCGAGGTCCGCATCGCCAAAGTCATGGACAAGCAGCGCCTGGTCAGCGAAGTCACGCAACTGCGCGAACAGGTCCGCCGTCATGCCGACTTCTCCATGCTGTTCGGCACTTCCCCCAAGATGGAAGAAGTGAAGATGACGATTGAGCAGGTGGCAGACACGACCGCCACGGTGCTCGTCCGGGGTGAAAGCGGCACCGGCAAGGAAGTAGTGGCGCGCATGATCTACGCCCAGTCCGGGCGCCGCGATAAGCCTTTCGTCAAAGTCAACTGCGCCGCCATCCCGTACGAACTGCTGGAAAGCGAACTGTTTGGCTACGAGCCCGGGGCGTTTACCGGCGCCAACCGGCAGAAGCTCGGGAAATTCGACCAGGCCAATTACGGAAGCATATTCCTGGATGAAATCAGCGAAATGCATCCGGCGCTGCAGGCCAAGCTTTTGCACGTCCTGCAGGATGGCGAATTTTCCCGTTTAGGCGGGAAGCGCGACATCGCGGTGGATGTCCGCGTCCTGGCGGCGACGAACAAGCCGCTGGAGCGGGCGGTCGAAGAAGGCATGTTCCGAGAAGATCTCTTCTATCGCTTGAATGTCGTGACCATTCACATCCCGCCGTTGCGGGAACGCCGCGAAGAGATCCCTGTATTCCTGGACTTCTTCCTTCGCAAGTACAGCGAGTTCTACGGCAAGCAGCCGGCGCCGTTCAGCGATTATGCGGTCGGCCGCATGATGGAATACAACTGGCCGGGCAACATCCGGGAACTGGAGAACCTGGTCAAGCGTTACGTGATCGTGGGAAATGAGCCGCAGATCATCCGCGAACTCTCCACCCACAAGCCGATCATGGCCTCGACCGGTTCCGTCAATAGCCCGATCTGGGGCATCAAGCAGAACGATGGCGGAGCGGCCGCAGGGGCAGCCGTGGAGGGTCCCTCACCGGAACCTGCTCCGTCGGACAACGGCAATGGCCACGTGACCGAGATGGACATGCCTTCGCTGTTGGAAATCGGCCGCCGCGCCGCCATGCAAGCGGAGCGCGAAGCGATCGAACGCGTACTCGCCCAGACCCGCTGGAACCGGCGTCAGGCCGCCAAGATTCTGAAAGTCAGCTACAAGGCCCTGCTCAACAAGCTGAAGGCGATGGAAGAGCAGAACCAGATCAAAAATAAGCAGCACAGTGCATAGTGTGAGTAGGCGTATACCGACCTGGCCACTTTTTCAAGCAACCATAAGCTGTGCAAATCGTGCCGTCGTCCGAGCTAACTTGCTTCCCACCAATAGCTTTCATGCTGGCCAGAAATCGTTGCCTACGCCGCAGGTTTTTGGCTGCGCGTGTGCAGCTTAGAACCGCAACAAAAGAGGCCGTAACAAAAATGACTTTGATTCTCTTCCTTGATTGTCGACTTGTCCAATCTCTATGTACCGGGTGTTTGACCGGCACCTTGCATCGCCTTCCCTGACTTTCCCCCCTCCCTTGCCTCTTTATGGTGGCCCCGAAAGGGGCCGCTTTTAATTTGCGGGGAATTATTGCAGGGTGTGGCGGCCCGGTCCAAAACAGAACGGCCGGATGCGCCAAGTCGGGGCCGTGGCTGTTGACGCCCTCTCCGCCGCGCGCATATCATTTTTGGTTTGCCCCTGCATCTGGCGCAATTCTGGTAAGCCGAGGGGGAGAAGAACGGGCGCATGGAAAAGAAGAAGGTCGAATACTTCAAAAAGAAGCTGGAAGAGCGGCAGCATCAGCTGCGCAAGAATGTTTCGCGCACGGAACAGGACGGCCGCGCCAGCGATCTCGACACCGCGCAGGATATTGCCGACCGTGCCGCCAGTTCCTACAACAAGGAGTTCCTCTTCCACCAGAGCAACAGCGAGCGCCAACTGCTGCAAATGGTGGAGGGGGCGCTCAGCCGGATTCGCGAAGGCACATTCGGGCAATGTATTTCCTGCGGGAAGGACATCAATCCCAAGCGGCTCGAGGCCGTGCCTTGGACCCGCCACTGCATTGAATGCCAGGAAAAACTGGAAAAAGGCCAGCTCGAAGAAATGACATCCTGAGCCATCCTGGCTCAGCCGGATTCCTGCGCTCACAAATTGGGCCAACACCGAGTGGCACGGCTGAAGCTCTGCCCTACCCGGGCCAGGGCTCGCAAGAGTGGGCCACCCACGCAGAGCTCAACCGTTGCGGCGGGCGCTGATATCTACTATTTCAATTCCGCGAGGCGGGTGGCGGCGATTTGCGCGGCTGGGCTATCGGGGTTTTCCTTCTGCACCTGCTGGTACAGGTTGCGCGCGTCCTGAGGTTGCTTGCCTTCGTACACGGAAGCCAGAGCCAGTTGAGCCTGCGCCTTGGAGACGGTATTGGCAGGATGGTCGATCAGATCCCTGTAGAGCGTCACCGCCTCCGGGTCCTTTCCCTCCGCGCGATAGACGGAGGCGAGCGCGAACTTCGACAGCGCCGGAATGTCGGAGTGGCCTTTGTCCGCCACCTGCTTGAGTTCCTGTTCCGCAGCCGCCATGTTACCCGCAACCTGGTCGGCAAGACCCATGAAATAGCGCGCGATGTCCGCCGAATGCGTGTGCGGATACTTCTGCACCACCTGCGCGAACTCGGAACGAGCAGCCTTCGCCCGGTCCTGGGCTGACTTGAAGGAAGTCATCTCCGGCGCGGGCGCTTCGAGGGCAGAGGTGATGGGAGCGCGATAAACCTGCAGCGCATGGCCCAGCGCCACGCCCGCGGCATCGTCCTGCTGCTGGATGTACACCCAGCCGCCGAGAACGATCAGCAGGGCCACGGCGATCGCCCCCGCGCCGTAAACCAGTTTGCTGCGGTGCTCCACCGCCCACGAGTAGGTCTCTTTGGCGGTGGCGGTGAATTGATCCTGTTTGAGCTGATGTCTTGTTGAACTGCGCACTTTGTTGGGTCCTTAACTGTTGAGGAGGGATGCCGCACGCATGAGTATTGCGCGCACGGCCCGGAATCTGAAAGTCTAGCAGGGCCAATTCCGCAGCGTCAATTGCCAGGATTTAAGGCCGGCAGCGGGTACTCGCGTACAACCTGCAGCGGTCCCGGTCTCTCCAACTTGGAGGAGCAGTCCGCAAGCCGGAGGTCGCATGATTTTCCTGATACTCTTCGTGGTGCTGATACTCGCCTGGATCTTCAGTTGGGCGATCTTTCACATCGCCGGGGGATTGCTGCATATCCTGCTGATCGTGGCGGTTATCTCACTGATTCTGCACTTCGTCCGCGGCGGTAGAACAACAGCGGCGTAGGGCCAATCCAAGCCGGGCCCCGGAAGATGGCCGCAGGCACTTCCTGTACAACCGTGCTGCACCGTTTGCGCTTCGAATCTTAGAAGCACCGCTCCCACCCAGGAAAGTACCTGCTATCGTGTGGCGGTGGTGTCTCTGGTTCTGTGCCCGGGGACAAGGAGTTCTTATGCGCAAGCTTGGTATTGTGATCGCAATTCTCATCGCGTTGCTGGTGCTGGTCATCGTGGTGGTACCGCTGGTGCTCGACATCAACCGCTACCACGGCATGGTGCAGACGCAACTCGAGAAAGCTCTCGGACGCCCGGTGAGCTTTGCGCAGATGCATCTTTCGCTCATGCCTCCCACCGTACGCATGGATAACGTGGTGATCGGCGAGGCGCCGCAGTTCGGGCATGGCCCGTTCGCCAGCATGGATGCCATCGACGCATCGGTAAAACTGCTCCCCCTGCTGCACAAAGACGTTCAAATCAACTCTCTCGACCTGAAGAATCCCAAGGTTGAGCTCATCCGCAGCGCGCAGGGGGTGTGGAACTTTTCCACGCTTGGACCGCAACAGGCGCCGAAGCAGCACCCCGACCAAAGCCAGGGCTTTGTGCTCTCGAATCTGAAAATTTCCAACGGCCAAGTCACGCTCGTTGACGACCAGAAGCACTTCCACGGCGTGTACAACAACATCGACGTAACGCTCCACGACTACGCGCCCGGCAAGCCGTTCGACTTCTCCGCCGCATTGCATTTGCCCGGTCCCGGCAAGGAAACGATGGCGCTCAGCGGCAAGACGGGCCCGATCAACCAGGCCGACATGCTCAAGACACCCTTTGACGGCAAGCTGGAGTTGAAAGAAGTGTCGTTAGGGGGAATCCAGAAGGCGCTGGCGGTGCCCTCGCTCAACGGCATGGAAGGCAGCGCTTCGGGAAACATCGCCCTCAAGAACGAGAACGGTACGCTGAGCTCGCAGGGCACCCTTGATCTGAAGGACGGGGTCGTCCGCAATGTGAAAATCGGCTATCCCATCTCGATGGACTACAAGTTCACGGACCAGCTTGCCAACGACAACATTCACATCGATCAGGCGAAGCTGATGCTCGGCAACACGCCGGTGTCGATCTCCGGGAACATCAACGGCGGCGCCACGCCCGCCAACGTTGATGTGCATGTCACGGCGCAGAATGCTGCGATCGGCGAAGTGGCCCGGCTGGCGTCAGCGTTTGGGGTGGCGTTCAATCCCACGATGACGGTGAACGGCAATATCACCGCCGACGTGCGCGCGCAAGGACCGCTGAGCCAGCCCGCGCTCAACGGCAACCTGTCCGGCAAGGACATCAAGGTGAGCGGCGGGGACCTGAAGCAGCCGGTAGAGATCAGCGGCATCCAGTTGACGCTCACGCCGCGCGACATCCGCTCCAATCCTTTCACCGCCAAGAGTGGCGGAACGCAAGTCAGCGTGCAATTCGGGCTGACGAACTACACCAGCCCATCGCCGCTGGTGGATGCGATGGTAAAAACCGGCAATGCCAGCATTCCGGAGCTGCTGGCGATCGCGCGCGCGTACGGTGTTTCGTCGGTGGATGGCATGGACGGGACCGGCACCATCTCGCTCGACCTGCATGCCACCGGCCCGATGAAGGACAGCAATTCGATGACATTCAGCGGCAGCGGGAAAATTTCGAACGCGACGCTGAAGACGCCACAGATTACACAGCCGGTTGCAATCCGCAACGCCGACCTGCAGTTCAGCCAGAACGCCGCCACGCTGAGCAACCTGAACGCCGGTCTGGCGGGAAGCAATTTCAACGGCAACCTGACAGCGCGGAATTTCAATGCGCCGCAGTTACAGTTCACGCTCAATGCCGACCAAGTGGATGTGGTCAAGTTACAGCAGGTGATGAGCAGCGCGCCGCCGCCACCGCGGAAGCGAACGTCGCTCGACCTGGTTCCCCATGCCGAAGCTCAGGCCCGCCCCGCGCCCGCCGCAGGTCCCACCCTGGTGGATAAAATCTCCGGCGGGGGAAACGTTACGATCGGCAACCTGGTCTACGATCAGCTGCAGCTCCAGCAAGTCCACTCCAACGTTGTGTTCGATCACGGCATCGTGCGGCTGGCGCCGATTACCGCCGGGCTGTATGGCGGCCAGCAGATCGGCAGCATCGCCGTGGACATGCGTCCGACGCCGATGGCCGTAACCGTCTCCACCAAGCTCAACCAGGTGGACGCCAACAAGCTGCTTTCGTCAGTGAGCTCCATAAAACAGACCCTCTACGGTTTGCTGGCAGCGAACGCGAATGCGAACTTCCGGGCGGCATCTTCCGCCGACATGGCGCGGACGCTCAACGGCACCATTGGTATCGACCTGACGAAGGGAAAGCTGGCCCACATTGATCTGCTGAACCAGCTGGCGAATGTCGGAAAATTCGTGGGCAACGGGCTGAAATCGCCGTCGTCAACCGGCAGCGAGGCCTTTACCGACATCGTGCAGCTCACGGGAAATTTCAACGTGGTCAACGGCCTGGCCCAGACCAACAATTTGAAAGCCCTGATCCCAGGCGGCAGCCTTGGCGCCGAGGGTGCGGTGAACCTGGCGACCGAGGAGTTGAACATGCACGTCACCGCCGTGCTTACCAAGGCGCTGAGCCAGCAAGTGGGCGGTTCGCAGGTCGGGGGATTCATGCAGACGGCGCTCGCTAACCAGCAGGGTGAACTGGTGATTCCTATCTTGCTGACGGGAACATTCAGCAGCCCGCGGGTCGCGCCCGACGTGCAGAAAATCGCGCAGATGAAGTTGCAGAACCTGTTGCCGACCGCAGCCAATCCGGGTGCACTGGGCAGCGCGCTCGGCGGCATCCTTGGCGGCGGGAAGGGCGGCACACAACAGCAGCAGCAGGGCGGAATTGGCGGCATCCTGGGTGCTATTGCCGGACAGCAACAACAGCCACGGCAGCAGCAAGGCCAACAGCCCAAGCAGCCGGTGGCAACCCCGCAGCAGCCACCACAGCAGCAGAACCCGTTGGGCGACGTGCTGAATCAAGTGTTCGGCCAGAAGAAGCAGCAGCAACAGCAACAACCGCCAAAGCAATGAGATGTCGGGAAGAACTTAGAACCCGGATGAGAGTCCACTCCGGAAGCCGCTAGTTGCTGCGCGGCTCAAGGCGAACCACCAGCACGGAACACGGACCGTGGCGCACGACGCGCTCGGTGGTGCGCCCGAGCACGGTAAACTCCAGAAATCGTCGTGGCTCAGCGCCGACCACGATGAGATCAGAGTCGTGCTGGCGCGCGAAGACAACAATCTGCTCGGCGGTATCGCCGGTGTGAACCGACTCCGAAGTCGGGCAGCGCTGGGCAACAATCTCCGGCACCCACTGCCGCATCGCCTTCAATTCCTCATCCGCGTTGGGACACTGCGGGAGGACGCGGAGCACATCCAGCCGTGCGCCGAAAACCCTGGCCATTTCGGCTGCGGTATCGAGGGATTGCGCTGCCACGTCGCCGAGGTCCACGGGACACAAAATTGTCTTCAGGGCCGGCTCAACGTCGGTGGCTTTCACTATGAGGGTGGGAAACGCCGACTCGCGCACAACATTTTCGGCGACGGAACCGAGGAGTGAGCGCGTAATTCCGTCGTGGCCATGGCTACCGAGCACGATCAGCCCGGGACGAAGGGCGGCGATGGTCTCCAGCGCAACCTTCACCGGGTGGCCCACGCCAACCTCCATTTCGAAAGGGATGTCGCCCAGGATTTCCTGGGCGTGAGCTTTGATGGAGCCGCGCAGATCAAGGCGGCGCTCTTCGAATTCGTCGAGGAGAATGGCGCCTTCCTCCTGACTGCTAACGCGCGTTGCGGGCGGCCAGATGACATGCAGGATGCGGACCTTGGCGGAAGTTTTTTGGGCAAACAGCCGCGTCCAGGCGAGCACATCTCCGGTCGCCGGACTTAGGTCCACGAGAGCGAGGATGATGGCAGGCTTAAAGCTCATTCAGGGTAATGCCAAGGAACGCTATCGTGGCTATTGTAGGCGTGATGGGGCGGCATGGCCCCACCCCGTGATGCGATAAAGACAAGTTTTCGCCGGTCCCGTTCCGAAAGAGGACAACGCCGTGCCGGGCGTGCGCCGCGTCACCGCAAAATCACGCGCGACCGTGCTACAAGGGAAGCAGAACGGGTGCCTCTCGCACCAATTGGAGGAGGTGTCCCATGGCTGCAGTCACTACCGCTCCGCTCGTTTCCTTGCAAAACATCCTGGTCGCAACCGACTTTTCACCCTGCTCGAAGATGGCGTTGACGTACGCCGCGGCGCTGGCACGACAGGAGAAAGCGAGGATGTTCCTGGCCCACGTGGTGCCGCTGGAACCCCTGTCCCCAATCCCCATGGACGCCGGACCCGGCACTTTCGAGAACCTGGCCCGCGATGCACGGACACTCATGAAGAAAGAGTGCGTGCGGCCGGAGCTTGCCGGGATCGAATTTCGGTCACTAATCGAGCACGGCGACTTCTGGCCCGCAATCGATACGCTGATTCACGATCAGAAAATTGACCTGGTGGTGGTGGGAACCCACGGGCGTGAGGGCGTCAGCAAGCTGTTGATGGGATCGACCGCGGAAGAAGTATTCCGCCGCGCGGCCTGCCCGGTGATCACCGTGGGACCTCACGTGACCGGCGATTGCCTGCATGAAGGACGGCTGCATCGGGTGCTGTTTGCGACCGACTTCTCGGCGGCATCGTTGCATGCCTTGCCGCACGCAGCAATGCTGGCGATGGAGCACCTGGCGCCAGTGACGTTCCTGCACGTATTGGCGAGCGCCGTACCGGACGCAGAGTTCGTGGCCACGAATTTCGTGGAGCGCGAACTCGACGAGGCACGAACGCAACTATCGGAGATGGTGCCGAAAGGCATTCGCGCCGACATCGTGGTCGAGGTTGGAATCCCGGCCGAGATCATAGCGCGCGTGGCTCGGGCCCAGAACGCCAGCCTGATCGCAATGGGCGTGCACCGGCAGTCAGTGTTCGCGGCAACGCATTTACCGTGGTCGACAGCACATCGCGTGGTGTGCGAAGCACCCTGCCCGGTGCTGACCGTAAGGTGAGGGCGCCGAGCCCGACGCGGAAAACACGGAGGTGAAGTATGCGCGCGGCTCACCATCACGACTTCCATGCTCCGCCGGCATGGACGAACATGAACCTGTTCAGCCTGGTTTTCGCGCTGGTACTGGCGGTGATGTTCCTGTTGTTGCTGCTCGTCTATTTCGGCGCCCTGGAGAGAAACAAACCGCAAGCCCTGCCGCCGGAACCGGCGCACGCCGCGATGCAACCCATTCGGTGAAGCAATAGCGAGCCTAGGGAGCGTTTCACTCCAAGCGCCGGTGCTTATTCGAAGCGCAGGGCTTCGATGGGATCGAGGCGAGCCGCTTTGCGCGCCGGATAGAAGCCGAAAAAGATGCCGATTGCCATGGAGAAGATCACCGCCACGACGATCGACATGGGCGAGATCAGCACCTGCCATCCCAGGGTCCTGGTGATCACCAGCGAGGAGCCGACGCCAAAGATAATGCCGATGGCGCCTCCGATCAGGCTGAGCACGACGGACTCGCTCAAGAACTGGCGCTGCACGTCCTGCTCGGTGGCGCCGATGGCGATGCGGATGCCGATTTCACGGGTGCGTTCGGTGACCGAGACCAGCATGATGTTCATGATGCCGATGCCGCCGACGATCAGCGACACGCCGGCGATGGAGGCCAGCAGCATGGTCATGACGCGCGAAGACTGATCGGCAAGTTCGGCGACGTCGGCCAGGTTGCGCACGAAGAAATCGTCATCCGTGCCCGGGCGGATGCGGTGCCGGTCGCGCAGCAACGAGGTGATCTGCTGCTGGGCGGCGTAGGTGGCCGGCTGCGAGGTCGCCGAGACCATGATGAACTGCAACCAGGGCTGACCGCTGATTTTCTTCTGCAGCGTGGTAATCGGGATGACGATGGTGTCGTCCTGGTCCTGTCCCATGCCCGACTGCCCTTTGGCGGAAAGAACCCCGACTACCTGGAACGGCAGGTTGCCAATGCGAATGGTGCTTCCGACCGGGTCCGTGGCGCCGTAAAGGTTCTGCCGCACGGTGGCGCCGATCACGGCGACGTTGGCGGCCTGGGTAACGTCATCTTGCGAAAAGCTGGAACCGGCGGCCATTGGCCAATCGCGAATGTCGAAGTAGGAAGGTTCGGTGCCGGTGAGGCGGGTATACCAGTTCTGGTTTTCGTAGACGACCTGGGCGCTCGCCCCCGCACCCGGCGCGGCCATGGCGACAGTGGGGACTTCGCGCTGAATGGCCTTCATATCCTCATAAATGAGGGTCTTGGTCTGGCCCCAGCCCATGTGCAGGCCACCCCGCGTCACGGTGCCGCTGGAGACGAACAGCAAGTTGGTGCCCATGGAGGCGATCTGCTCCTGCACCTTCTGCTGCGCGCCCTGCCCAACGCCAACCATGGCGATGACGGCGCCCACGCCGATAATGATGCCCAACATGGTGAGCACGGAACGCATCTTGTTGCGGGCAAGAGCGCGAAGCGCGATCTTTAAAGTTGCGGCGAAATCCATATAGCTACCCTAAGTCTAACGATCGATCTGTCTGCTGGTCTATCCGTCTTTCAGTCCGCCAGTCTTTCAGTCTTTCAGCCGTTCGGAACCAAAACCACTGATCAACTGAGAGACTGACAGGCTAGTCCTCGAGCGTCGGCATCTTCAATAAAACGTCGGCGGCGCGGGGCCGAACCTGAACCGCGTCGTCGCGGCGGATTTTGCCGTCGCGAAAAACCACGATGCGCTTGGCAAAATGCGCGATGTCGGATTCGTGCGTCACCAGCACGATGGTCAGGCCCTGTTCATTCAGGTCCTGGAAAATCTGCATGATCTCGATTGAAGTGCGGCTGTCGAGGTTCCCGGTGGGCTCGTCGGCAAGCAGGATGGAGGGCTGGTTGACCAGCGCACGCGCAATCGCGACGCGCTGCTGCTGTCCGCCGGAAAGCTGCGACGGAAAGTGGTCCATGCGATCGGCGAGGCCGACCATCTGGAGGGCCTTTTCGGCGCGCGCGGAACGCTCGCTCTTGTCGAGACGCGCGTACAACGTCGGCAGCTCGACATTCTCCAGGGCCGTGGTACGCGACAGCAGGTTGAAGCCCTGGAATACGAAGCCGAGTTCGCGATTACGAATGGCGGCGAGCGAGTTCTTGTCCAGTTCGGAAACGTCGGTGCCGTTGAGCCAGAAGCGCCCGCTGGTGGGCTTATCGAGGCAGCCGAGCAGGTTCATGAAGGTGGACTTGCCGGAGCCGCTGGAGCCCATGATGGCGACAAATTCGCCGCGCCGGATGGCGAGCGAGACGCCGCGCAGGGCGTGGACCTTGGTTTCGCCGAGGTCGTAATACTTGTGAACGTCTGCGACGCGAATCACGTCGGAAGCGTCGCGTTGCACGGCCTGGAGTTCGGATTGGGCTAGTGTTGCCATAATTCCCTTGTTCGTTTCGTGCCGTCCCTGCGGGACTTGGTTACCTTCACCTCGTGGTAACCCGGGACTTACGTCCCGGGGCTATGAAATGCCGTGCTTCGCACTCCATCATCGTCCGCCCACACGCGGTGCGCTGCCCATGCCTGGAGCGGAGCTGCCGCCGGAAGGCTTGGACGCCGACGCGCTGCCGGTAACAAGCTGGTCGCCGGGGTTAATGGAGCCATGCAGCACCTGGGCAACTTCGGTAAAAGTGTGGTCGGTGATGCCGGTCTTGAGCTGCACCGGAACCAGCTTCATGTCCGCAGTCTGCTTCCAGACTATGGCTACGTCCTGTGCCGGCGTGCGCGGCTGCGCCTGAGCGTTCGGGTTCGCGTTGGCAGCCTTGGCGCCCGCACCGCCACCTCGACGCCCTTGGCGCGAAGCGGTTTTCGGCGTGATGCCAGTCTGCTGCTCAAGCGCGGCAAGCTGATCGGGCTTCAGATCAGGCGTAAAGCGAAGCGCGCCATTGGGCACCTTGACGACATTGGACGCGCTGGCCACGGGAATGGTGACGTAAGCGGTCATGCCCGGGAAAAGCTTGGTGTCCGGATTGTTGAAATCAATGATGGTGTTGTAGGTCACCACGTTCTGCACGGTGGTGGCATTCATGCGAATCTGCGAGACAACACCGCGGAAAGTGTCTTTCGGAAAAGCGTCAACCTTGAAAGTGATGGGCTGGCCGACCTTGATCTGGCCGACGTCGCTCTCG
>DASSIZ010000059.1 GCA_035691485.1 Terriglobales bacterium | reverse complement strand
GCCGGCCGGCAGAGTTGCCCGCAATCCGCCGATCTAACGGGAAACGGAATCCAGGAATTGCCGCATCACTTCCGCCGCTTCCTGGTGCCGCTCGAACACCGCGTAATGCCCTGCCTTCGCGATCACCCTCATCGCGCTTCCGCGAATGTGCCGCTGCATCATCTCAGCCTCAACCGGACCCGTCAGCGAGTCTTCATTGCCGGTCACCAGCAGGGTGGGAACATCGATCGTTGCCAGCGTGGGCACCGAATCCGGACGCTCCGCCATCCCGCGCTGCACCGCCGCCACTCCCGCCGCGCTCATCTTCATCATCATCGCGCGCGCGGTTTCCACCAGGTCGGGACGATTGGCGCGCGTGCTTTCCCCCAGCAGCTTCGGAATCATGCTGTCAATGAACGGCTCGACGCCCCGCTTTTCCGCATCTTCCGCGGATCGGAGCCTGGTAGCGCGCGCTTCCGCATTGTCCGCGCCTGCCTTGGTGTTGCACAGAACGAGCGCCGAAACCCGCTCGCGATATCGCCGCCAGAATTCGAACAGGATGTAACCGCCGATGGACTCGCCGGCAAAGACCGCTTTGCCAATGCCGGCATCGTCAAGCACCCGCGCGATGTCGGCGGCATGTTTTTCCATCGTCGCCGGACCTTCGCCGGCGGAAGATTCGCCGTGCCCGCGCAGGTCCGGCAAGATTAGCCGGTAGCGCGATTCCAGCCGTCTCGCGGCCGGAATCCACACCCCTCGATGGGCGGGAAATGGATGCAGCAGGACCACGTCCGGTCCGTGGCCCCTTACTTCATAAACAATTTCTGTGTCGGAGCTGCGCACGCGCATGGATATCGCTTCCGATGTGCGGCCGGTCAGGCCGATGCTGAGCACGCTTCGGCAATTTCGCGATCGTTCAACCTTGTTGCTGCACGACCGACGATCCAGCCGGCAAAATCGTAACTGTTTCCGGCTTCTCCGGCACGATGATCCACGCCACAATGTATCCGATCAACCAGAACGGCAGCATCAGGATGCCGGCCACCAGCCACACCAGGCGGATCAGCGTCACGTCGAGATCGAAATAATCTGCCAAGCCGGCGCACACTCCGGCAATCTTCCTTCCCTGCCGCGGACGCATCAGCTTTCGCCGCAGCACTACCCCCGCGACCAGCTTGCCGCAGTACGAGCAGACATTGGCATCGTCGGGGATCACTTTGCCGCAGTAGTTGCAGTACATGTTCTTTCCTCCAACATCCATGGGCCTGCTATTAGATACGTCGTCGCGCGGCCGGATGTTCCGCGCATCCCGACGTGCAGTTCCTTCCTACTGTTCCCGATACGGCTGCTTGATTCTTTTTCGCGCCAGTTCCGCCCGGTCCGAGCTTCCCGCCACCGCAATGGCGGCCTGGTAGCGCTGTACCGCCTGCTCGCGATCGTGCAAGGCGTCGTACATCTCGCCGGCGGCCAGCTCCGCTCGTTGCTTCAAATCCGGGTCCGCTGCCTTGTACTGCTGCACCGCGTCGTAGGCTACCGCTGCGCCGCTGAAGTCGTGCTGCCCCCGCAGCGCCTCCCCCATCTGGTAGTACGCCATCTCCATTCGCGACTCGGCAAACATGTGCGCCTTACTGTCGTCCAGCAGCTTGCGATAGGCCGCCACTGCCTCCACGCCATGCCCGCTTGCGTTCATCAGGTTGGCGTTCTCCAGCCGGAACAGGAAGTTTCGTGGAAACGCCGCTTCCAGGCCGCCTACAAGCTTCAGCGCCTCCGGATACCTCTGCTCTCGGCGCAAGAACAGCGATAGAGCGATCCTGGCGTCCACCGACGTCTCTCCCCCGCCCTCCCCGGCGTCGTACAGGTATTCGATTCCTTTCTTCTTGCTGCCGCTCAAGCCGACGATTGACGCTGCCGCCTTGATCGCGAAATTGATGCTGCCCATTACGTAGTTGTGAATGCCGACCACCATCTTCGCGTCGGTGAATTTCGGATCCAGCTCCAATACACGCTCGTGATCCTTCCTGGCGCCGACCGCGCCGCGCAGCGCCGCGAACCACGCCTTTTCCACCAGCCCGGTGTAGGTTGACTTCATCGCCCGCGTTACCCCGCGGGCATACAAAGCTTCTACATCGTTTGCATTGGTTTTCAGCCGTGTCTCTTCGATCTGGAATGCCCGATCGATCAGCCCCTTGATCTCCGCCTGCCGCTTGGCATCGACGGGAAACTGCTTGCTGGTCAGGAAGCTGTTCTTGGAGTACAGCTCGGTGTCGAGCGCCCCAATCCGGAACAACTCGCGAAACAGCACAGCGGACAACAGGTGGTTCACGGAATTGAAGTCGTCGGGATGGGCCTTGAGGGCGAGTTCGAACTCATGCACCGCCGCGTCATACTCCAGGTTATAGAGGTGCTCAAAGCCGCTGCGTGTATTGGCGTCGTCGGGCCGGAATTTCAGGTTGGAGATGCCGGAAGGCGCATTCCCGGCCTGCGCCGCGCACGCCGTTATTAACATACTAATAACGATCTTGGATAACGTGCCCGGAAGATCATGAGCGTCATTACGGCGCCAATAAGGTCTCATACAGGTGGCCTTTCCGCAGTTTACCTGATGTGGCGAACTGACCAAAGCAGGTACAAACGTTCATCGAGAGAGGCGCCACCTGAACTATGCAGAATGCGAACAAGCCCTTCAAACAGACCTATTCCGAAACCGAAGCCGCGCTCATGCTCGGCATCTCCGTCTACCGGCTGCGTATTCTGCTTGACGAGCACGTCTTCAACGACGGCACCTTCCGCCCTCCCGATCTGATTCTGCAGGCTTCCGATCTTGTCCTCATCCGTTTCTGGCACCGCGGCACCCCCAACCCTAAGGTCCTGCGCATGCCGAAACGTCACGTTTAGCTGACACTCGTAAAGCTTGCGACGCGAAGTTGCGAGTTCCGGGATGACTGCAAACTTTGCTGCTGCCGTCGAGCAGCAACCCGCAATTCGGGAACAGGCTACCCGCGTCGCGTAATTTCTCCCTAAGCCGAGCTCCTCTCCCGCTGTACTCCTGGACATAACCGATTGATAAACAAAGGGGTTGCTGAATCCCAACTTTGGTGCCTCACTTGCCCTCGCATTATCAAGGGGATGGAGGGTGTGATGTCAGAAGCAGTGCACAACGCACAGCAGGAATACTGGCAACCGCCGGCGCAACCCCGGTCGGTCGAGCCATCTGCGTTGCGGGGACAGCTTACCTGTGAGCAGTGCGGTACCGAGTTCATTATGGGGTCGCGCTTTTGCCACGTCTGCGGCGCGGAGCGTGAGCCGCTGGTCGGCGCCAATTCCGGCGCTTGGGGCCAATTCATGGATTTCACGCGCATCCGCGAGGGTCTAGGCCTCACCACCGGTTCCTTGATTGCTTTTATCGCAGGCATCGGCTGCATCATTGCTGCGATTGCCACCGGCATCATGTTCACCGCCGCCACGGTGCTGGACTGGCAGGCTGTCCAGATCTGGCGCATCGAGTGGCTGCTGGCCGCCGCCGCCGCTTTTCTTGCCGGCATGCTGCTGAAGAAAGCCGACAGCCGCTAATACATCCTCCTCCTGTGAATTGCCTGGGGGCACGGTTCGCCGTGCCCCCTTTTTGCGTCTGAGGCGCGGCCACCAACCAGAATTGGCCGGCTACCCTGCCCGCGCACTTACCAGGGCAAATGTGATACCCCGGATGCTCATTGCAGCAACCCCGGACAGCAGCCACACTGCTAACTCCCACGTTAAGCGCGGGAAGTAGACCGGGCTTCTGGCACGACGTTTGCCCCAATATCCGGGAGAACCCTGTTGGGGTTGGAGGTGCTACATTGCTTTGGACAATTTTCGTGATCCTGCTGATCGCATGGCTGCTCGGATTGGTTGGCGTATATCAGATCGGCAGCCTGGTGTGGCTGCTATTCGTGGCGGCCATCATTGCGCTGGTCGTGCAACTAGCTACCGGGCGCAGAACCGTACTCTGACGCCGGGCGCAAAGCCCGCCCCGTGTCGCTTCCAACAAGCAGCGGCACGGGATTTGTTTTGCTTGAATCGCACCTTCGGTCAGACTCCGGGTAGGGCTTCAATCGTTTTTGGGACGTCCTGGCGCGCCGGGAAGCCCGCTTCGCCGCTTGAGCCCTTGGCCTGAGCTCTTGGGCGCGCAGCTTCGCTTTGGTAAACTACACCGGCGATCGATCATCGTGTCCGAGCGGGGTTGGTATATCGGTCGTGCCCAGGCTTCCCAAGCCTGTGAAACGGGTTCAACTCCCGTACCCCGCTCCAGATTAAAAGCACTTTCGCTGCGGCCGTCCAATCAAGACTGGCATTAGCTGCCAGGCCGGTGCGTTAGGGATTTACCGTAACCGAATATGTCTGGTGCATCCACTGCGTGCCGCCGTCGATGGTGCCGCTTCCAACTAGCCACAGATCATAGGTGAACTGCCCGGCAGCACTGGGTTGGAAGGTCATTAACCCCGTGTTCCTGTCGATTGTTACTCCAGACCATTGGTAAACACTCCAGTAGTACGGGAGCATTCCGCCGGTGGCTGTCGCCTGGTAGGTGGTGGTCTGACCGACCGTGAGGGTCTGGGGAGGCACCGCCGTGAGCTGCAGCGGCGGAACGACGTGCCAGGTGAATTGCTGCGAAACCACCTGTTGCGGTGAAGCCTGGTCGGAGACCTGGATACTAAACGAGTAGTCACCCGCGACGGTGGTTCCGCCGTTGATGAGGCCGGTCCACGGATTGCCGGAGAGGCTCTGGAAAAGCAAACCGGGCGGAAGCTGTCCAGAAGTGATGGAGCCGGTGAGCGTGCCGGTCCCGCCCGTGGCGCGAATGCTGTAGTAAATGCTCGTGTTTGCGGCGAAGTCAGGAAGCGACGCGAGGTTTTGAAACTGTATCGGCAGGAATGCGCCGCTCACGTTGATGGAATAGGACATGTCGGGACGGGCGTCGCCGCGCCAATCGAACACGTGGGCGAAGATATCAACCTTTGTATCAGACGTTCGCGGGACCAGGTACTCAAGCTGCGAGTTCTGATTGACTCCCGGAGAGATGTCATCATCGATGCACGATGAGTTGAAATTCGTCGTGGTGTTGCCCGGAAGGCGGCAGGCACTGAGGCGCACGCCATTGGCATCGACAAACTCGAGCACAGGATCAAGTGCGCCCGAGTTGAAGCCGCCGAGCGACGCGGCGGTGACGGTGACCTTAACGGTTGCGCCGCCTACCGACGTAATGCGGTAGTAATCCGAGTCCGCCGACAAGCTGCTAGCCGTGGGCGGATCGAACAGGGGGCTGATCGAAGCCGCAAAAGAACCGTTGGTCAGCGTAGTAGCGTGAGAGATCGCATCATTGCGTCCCAAGGCTTGCCCGACGGTCATCGTGTAGGTGGATGACGCGACCTGTCGCGGCGAGGAGGAATCGCTGGCGTTCAGCGTGAACGTGTATGCGCCGGTTGTTGTCGGCGTGCCGCTGATCTCGCCGGTTGAGCCGACCAAGTTTAGCCCGGTCGGAAGCGCCCCGCCGTTCAGGGTCCAGGTGAACGGCGCCGTCCCGCCGGACACGGCCGCGACCCCGTCGAAAGACACGTTCACTGGGATGCGCTGCGGCAGTGACGGCTGCAAAGTGAGCGTGGCGGCCCTGACGTTCACCGTCATCTGCCCCTGCACGGTTTGCGGCGGCGTGCTGGAATCCTGCACTTGGACGGTGAACGTGTATGCGCCCAGTTGGGTAGGCGTGCCCGACACCGTTCCATACTGCGGCTGCAAACTAAGGCCGGGTGGCAAGCTGCCCGATACCACGAACCAGGCCAGGTTGCCGGTACCGCCCGTATACGGCACGTAGGAAGAGTACGGCTGGCTCAAGTGAGCGTCGGGAAGAGTGGACGAATCGATGTGCAAGCGCGGCAGGATCAGCATGGAGTAAGACTGCTGCGCCGCCTGCGCGGGAGAAGACGAGTCTGTCACGACGACGGAAAGCGTGTAGTTCCCCTGACCGGGAGTGCCGCTGATCAGACCTGTAGTCGCGTCGATGGACAGTCCAGCCGGAAAGTACGCCCCAAAAGACCAGTGGTACGGGGGCGTGCCGTTCGCAGCACTGACGGTCTGGCTATACGGCTCGTAAGCGTAAGCGGTGTGGAGCTGCCCAGTAGCGACTGCCAATTTGTCGTCCACCGTGATGGAAACATTGCTGGTGGCGGTCTGCGGCGGGATGGAACTATCTACCGTTTGTACCGTGAACGCGTAAATTCCCGTTTGCGTGGGCATGCCGACCAAGTCCGCTTCCGATGATGTCACGTTCGTCAGCGATAAGCCGGGCGGCACCTGCCCGTTGGCCACGGACCACGTCATATTTCCGTTGGCGCCGCCGGCATAAAACGCGGCTTTGTACGGCACGCCGGTATGTCCGCCCGGCACGGGAATTGGAATGGTGGTGATCGACAACGCCCAGCGGAAGGTCATGCGGATCGTCTTCATCGCGACCTGCTGCGGGCTGGCGGAGTCGGTGACTTTGAATGTGACGTCGCCGAACACGGCACTACTCACTGTGCCTGTAATGCTGCCGGTGTTCGCATCCAGAGACAATCCGCCGGGGAAAAACGATCCCGGAGAGAGCGACCACGTAAGTCGCCCGTTGCCACCGTTTACGGCTATGCTCGCCGAATACGACTTCCCCGTGAGTCCATCCGGGAGGGAGGTGGTGGTAATGCTCAGCGCACCGCCCGTTCCCGAGACACCCAGGGATGTCGGCGGGGCGCTGGAACCAGACGAAGAACCGGATGTGCCGCTACCACCGCCACATGCGACGGTCAGGAGCAATGCGCCGGTTATTAGGACAGGCACCGCCCCGGCCTTCACACCCGCACCTCTTTCCGCGGCATCCTCAGCGGATCGGTGGTTTGCCACAACCAGGAAACGGCACCGTCCTCGAACTGGTCGAAGCGCGCGGGCGTCCCGTTCAGAATAAAGTTCGTGTTGGCGACGTTTTGTCCCGCGACGACGGTGATGGTGTCGAAGCCGGCCGGAAGATCGAACGCCGATTCTGATACGTTCCAGAATTCAGGCGGGCCCGGGCTGCCGATGGGCGGATCAAGCGGACCAACCCGCGATCCCGACTGGAAGGTGGGTCGGACCGACTCAACTTCCACGGTGTAGGTTCCGGGCGGCACGGGAATCTCGAAATACCCGACCAGTTGCGGGTTGCGCGAGCCGTTACGGTCGCCATCGCTGTTGTCGCCGGTAATCGGTTGGCCGGGGTTGCCGGTGAACAGGAACCCGCTGACAACCGACACGGCGATGCGAAGCGATTCGTTGGCAGGCGTGTTCGGATCATCGATGCGGCGGGCGATGACGTTTACGCCTTGTGCGGCTGTTTTGCCATCGCTGAAATACACGATACCGCTGATGGTTCCGTATGAACTGGCAAAGCTGCCGTTGGGATAGAGCTTCGATATCCACGCCTGATCATCCGGAGACAAAATTGGCAGTCCAGCATCGGTGCGCGCCTGACAGTAGGCGACGGGGAACATGAGAGGCAATCCGGCGAGTCCGTCGGTCGAACAGGGGAGCTGCGTGTCGAGAACGGAGGCGTTAATCTGGGAGTGATCTAGCCCCGCGAAATGGCCCAGCTCGTGCGTGATCGCCTCGTCGAACTGGTGGGATGTTAGTTCGTAATTCGTGCCCTGGCTGACACCATCCTGGAATTCTCCGTTCAGGAGCGCGAAGCCGGACGCGATATGGCCGGTGGCGCTGTCGAGCTTGCAAGGCGCCGCGAACCCGATAATGTCGGGCGGCAGGCCCAAGTCGCGGACGATGCTGCCGTCGGCGTCGAAAACAATCGGGTTCTGCGTCCCCGCCTTGCAGTCGCCGTAGACGGAATTGAAGTCGTCGGTGGTCACGACGTCGCCGCCGCGGAAACTTCCGGTCGCCAGAATGGGGCCCGCGTACTGAAACTGGATCGACGTGGTCGGCACGTTCTGCCAGATAGCGAACATGCTCTGCACGCGGGCCAAGCCGGCGGTGTTGTCGATGGTGACCGCACCTCCAAAAAGCTTCGCGAGAGGGCCCGTGTCCACCCGGTACTGGATCGGCATCGCTGCGACATCCCAGGTAAACGGCTTGCCGTCAGTTCCGAATTTCGGTCCCCCAACCGCGAGGGGCCCACCGGCAGAGGCCTGGGAAACCAGAATCAACAGTGATAAAAAGCAGTACAGCTGTCGGAGGTTCATTGCGACCTCCGCGACAAGGCGCGCACCGCCTGCTTCAGATCGGTGAGCGGGACCGGGCCGGCAGCTTTGTTGGCCAGCGCCAGCGCTGCCGCGGGAAGCGCTGCACCGCGTCGTTGCGCAGCTTTGGGCAACGTTTTGAACAGGCCGATGTTGTTGTCTGCGTTCACGGCAGTCACGTTCCCGGCGGAATCGCGTTGAATCACGAACCGGCCCTGTTGCAGGCCGGCGGGACTGGTGAGCCCGTAGCGCGACGGGGGCCTCAAGAACAACATGAGCTCCTGGCGTTTTCTGTATCCCCCACCGTCATGGATGGAGCGGACATCCCAGATGAACTGACGGAAAGCGAACTCGCGCGGAACATCGCCCTTCAGGACGTCGTCGATCTGCATCGAGACCACAACCGTCTGCAGGTTGTGAAGCTGGGGATGGGGCTCGACCCGGACGCCAACGACATAGCCATGAACAATGAACGCCGCTTCGTCGGTCAACTCGTCTAGCGTACGGCGGTGGGCAGTGGACACGGTCTGTGCCGAGACGAGTGCGGTGGCCACCAAGACAAGGACAAAGACAATTTCTATCCTGCGAAGCCTCATCGACAATCAACCCTAAAAACACGTTAGCATTGCCGTCCGCCGTCACTGCGGCCAATTCGGGAAAACTTGAGAAGCCTGTTCCAAATCGGGAATTTACTCCGCTGCGGCGCATCAACCCAGGCTATGGGACGGTCCCCCGCTCCAGATTCAATACCCACCGGCGGCAGCACGATGACTAACACCAAGGTGCAAGTTGACCCTGGCACCTCGGTTATTGTCCCCGGAGCGCTGGGCTATTGTCCCCGGAACCTTGGTCGCGTCATCATAGGGCAACCCAGATTCAAGCTGGTACCTGAGTCAGTTGACAGTGAGGTTATCTCGATGTCCAGCCGTGCAGAGCCTCGCCATTTGGTTCGCTTGCGAATCAAGGTTGCGGGAACTGATGAACGCGGCAACCGGTTTGCGCAAACCGCGTTCACGCATGACGTCAGTGTGCGCGGAGCCCGTATTTCGCAGGTGCCGCCTTTGCTCTACCCCGCCGCCGTCGTCATCGTGGAATACCGTGGAAGAAGATCGCCGTTTCGCGTGGTTTGGGTCGGCGGCTTTGCCCAGAATGAAGTTGGCTTGCTGAGTTTGGAACCCAGTCGCCGCATCTGGGGTACGCCCCTGCCAGGACAGCGCTGTACCGGCACGGTTCCTCCTGTCGCTACCCGCCTCGACTTGAGGGTTGGCGCCAACACGGTCATGGCAGACCAGCCAGGCCGCTCTGCTACTCTGCAAGCCGTGTTGCCGGAAAAAGCAAAGCGCGTCGGGTATTTCTGCAAGGATTCTGAATGTCGCAAGACGCACGCCTTTCACCTGATCCCCGATGACACCGTGGTGTGGGATATCTGGCCGCAGAAGATGGAATGTCCGGTAAGCAAGCAACGCTACGAATATTGGAAGACTGACGTCAGGCCCGCCGGATATGTGTGAAGAATTTCTCCGCCCTGCGCCCGCTAAGCCGTGTCGTCGCTACGGCCTCCAACACCATGTAGCTGGTTGGCTCGTTCCTGGTGGCGAGTTATCGGAGATTGCCACTGGCCACTCACCACTAGCCACTGATTTAGCGAGGCGTCAGGTTCCGGGGTCGTCACTGTACTCCGAAACGTAACTGCGTTCCTCTTGCCTGCAACTGCGGGATTTTCTCCTCGTCCCCACGGCTCACCCTTTTGACTATTGCTTTCGGGGAATTTACATCTTCCGGTAGTTGCAACATCATCTCGCAAGTTGGTTTGCGGACCTCCCCCTTGATTTCCTAGCAGTGGTCTTTTGAGTCGAGGGCGGAGACACGCTCATGAACGCCGAATACGAGTACGACGATTGGGAAGCTGAAAACGCAGAATGGGTCTGGGTTCCTGTCGAAAACAAGCGCGCGCCAGGCTGGGCATGGAAAGGGCTGGCGCTTGGAGCGGTCCTGCTGATTGGAGTCTGTGTTGCTCTGACTTTGGCGGTGCGCTGAAACGCTGTTCCGCAGTACGGTCCCTACCTTTAACTTACCTCTAACGTTCCTGTACCCCGCTCCAGGCGACAGAAGCCGGGCAAAGGCCCGGCTTTTCCCGCTACCAGATGCCCTTGTCGCTGCCGGTGATTTTGAACGCCAATGCGGCCACGGAAGCGAGCGGCGGCAGCAGCGACAGGCGTAAGGTCGCGGGAACGTCGCCGCGCAGTGCGGTGCGGGTCACCTGCCGCGTGTACAGCTTGGCGCCGTGAGGGATCACGGGCAGCCGGATAAAGCAATCGCGCACGAACAGCGCGTTGCCGCCGAACAGCGCCGCGTCGCGCACCGAGCGCGGCAATTCGAGCGCCACTCCGCGGTACCTACCGGCATAATCACAAACCAGGCGAAGATAGGTCGCCACTCCGGACCAGATGCCGCCCAGCTCGGCGGCGGTCCGCAGTTCATCAAAATTCACCGAAGCCGCGTCCAGCAGCGCCGCCGTGTTCAGAATGTCGGAGAGCCGGAAATAAAAATGCCGGTACATGCGCTGCAGCGTGGCGACGATAATGCGCTCCTCCGGCGCCGGCACCGGAAATGTCTGCCCCGACACGGTGCGATACACGCGTCGCGAAACAAAGCGTTCGGCCAGCGCCGTGTGCTCGCCCGTCTGCCCCAGGCGCCGGCAGTGGATCTCCACCGACTCGGGCAGTCCGGGCACGGTGAAATTCCATTTTTGCGCCAGCCGGTCGCCCCAGCTTCGCGGCTCAACCTGCGCTTTAAGTTTCGAGCGCATGATGCGGACAACATTGTGCTCGGATGCGGTGGTGTACAGGTCGAGATCGCTGCCGAGATCGGGCCAGTGGTCCAGCGATTTGATCACCGTGGTAGCGCAGCCGCCGGTATTCAGCTGCTGGCAAACGCTATCGAGAAACGGCAGCGCGTGGTCGATGCGCTCGCGCTCACGCGTGGTCACCTCGCCGGCCCAGGTGACGACGTCGGGCTGCGCGGCCAGGGCGGCGTCCTGTTGCAGGCGGGCAAAAGCGCGGACCACCACGTGATGCGACTGCGCCGTCTGCAGCAGCTCATCGCGTTGCGCGGCATTCAGGCCGGCAACAAACGCCACCGGGTCGATTGTGGTTGAGGGCTGCGGATGGCGGCCAAGGGTTAGAAGCGAGAGAACGTGAACGTAATCGCGATCCAGAACATGGGAAGACACTAGGGCCTCGGGAAACAATGGCTTGATGGCCGGCGGCCATTCTATATGAGTTGGATGTGAGCTGCAGGCGCTGAGGTTGGGCAGCCAGGGGGTGGAGTTTCAAAATGCCTGGGCCCGCGCCGGCCTTCGCGAGCCCAGGACAGACGATTCAGTTCTTCGGCGTCTCCGCCGGAGCTTCCGCCGAAGTTTGCGCCACTGCCTGAGTGGGCTTGGTTTCGGTCGCTTGAACGATCTTGACCGTTTTCGCCATCGCGACCAGCCGGCGGAGGACCTGGTCGGGATTGACTTCCCTCGACAATCCGTTCTCATTGCTGCTCTTCACCCCGAGCTCCAGTTCATAGCAGGCGCTGTTGGCGAAGGCCACGTACTGCCGCAGCTTGCTGGCTTGACCATGGCCGCCGCTATCGGTTTCCATCCAGCGGAAGTCCACGTCGTTGATGGTATCGGTTTCGACCTTGCCATCCTTGCCCGGACTGAGCACCGCGTAGCATTGATCCTCCGTCAGGTTTTGGTTCAGGCTGAGAGTGAAATACCCGCTCTGGTAGTCGGTGTCGGCATAAAATCCCTTCGGGATTTCGACCCGCGCCAGCGTGATCTGGCCGTCGTGCCCATCCGATGCGGGGCGCTGCGATGGATCACCGGTGGCCAGGGCTTTTGCATTCATGAACGAGTACTGCCACGGGTACTCGAACGACACGCCGTAGTCGCGGCTCTTGTACAACAACAGCTTGAACGCAGATGGCTTCACGGTTGTCTTCTTGGCGACCACCACCGCAGCCGGTTGCGGCACGACCGGCTCGCTGGTTTGAAGCACCGCCGGACGCACGATGGGTGCGGCAGGCGCCGATGCGGTTCTGACCGGTTGCTTTGAGCACGCGACCGTGGTCATCACGGGCACGAGAATACCGAGCAAAATCATGGTGCAGGTTGCGGGTGCGATGCGGGTGCTGTTCATAACGGCCTCCTTGTGGCCGCTGCTGGGAGTGCAAGGCTGGCGCCAACCGCTTCCGCGTTGATTTTCCGACGGTTGCCGGCTTCGCCCGCGGCGTGAGCGTGTGCGCCCTGACACGGCTGTGGCCCGGCAGACACGTCGCGGAACGGCGCGGCGAAACCGGCGGCTTGCCTCTATAATCGTCGGTCGCACAAGGACACCCATGGCCTATCACGATTTGCGCGACTGGATTGCGGCACTGGAACGCGCCGGAGAATTGAAACGGGTGCGCGCTGCCGTGGACCCGGTGCTGGAGATTACCGAGATAACCGACCGCGTCAGCAAGAGCGCGTCCGGCGCCGGGCGCTCCGCGTCGAAGGCGGGCGGGCCGGCGCTTCTGTTTGAGAATGTGAAAGGCCATCCCGGCGCGAAGGTGCTGATCAACCAGTTCGGGTCGGCGCGACGGATGAACCTGGCGCTGGGCGTGGAATCGCTCGATGAAATTGCCGAGCGGCTGCGCATGTTCATGGACGTCAAGTCGCCGCAGGGGCTGCTCGACAAAATCAAAATGCTGCCCATGCTCGCCGATCTGGGCAAGTTCTTTCCCAAGACCGTGCCCACCGGCCCCTGCAAGGACGTGGTCAAGAAAGACAAGTTTTCCCTGCTGGATTTTCCCATCCCGCAATGTTGGCCGAAAGACGCCGGCCGCTTCATTACCCTGCCCTGCGTCATCAGCCGTGATCCCCGCACCGGAAAACGCAACGTCGGCATGTATCGCATGCAGGTGTACGACGAGCGCACCACGGGCATGCACTGGCAGCGCCAGAAGGTCGGGGCCGAACACTATCGTGAAGCGCTGCGAGCCGCGGCTGCTGGTGGAGCGCGCTCGCCCTCGAGCACGGCCGAGAACGACCCCGCCAGCGCGGTCGACATCATGGCCAGGACCTCCGGCGGTGCGCGCGTGCCCGAGGGCGAGAGGCCCAAGGGCAGGATGGATGTCGCGGTGGCAATCGGCACCGATCCCACCCTCACCTTTGCCGCGATTGTGCCGGCACCCCCCGACGTCGAGGAATTTATGATCGCCGGTTTCCTGCGGCAGAAGCCAGTGGAGCTGGTGAAATGCGAAACGGTTGACCTGGAAGTGCCGGCCACCGCCGAAATTGTTCTCGAAGGCTACGTCAACCTGGACGAGCTGCGGACCGAGGGGCCCTTTGGAGATCACACCGGGTTCTACTCGCTCGAGGATTCCTACCCCGTCTTCCACGTTACCTGCGTCACCCATCGCAAAGACCCGATCTATGCAACCACAATCGTCGGCAAGCCTCCCATGGAGGACGCCTGGATGGGCAAAGCGGTGGAGCGTATCTTCTTGCCGCTGATGAAGCTCACCATTCCAGAGCTGGTGGACGTGAACCTGCCGATTGAAGGCGTGTTTCACAACTTAATGATCGTTTCCATCCGCAAGTCCTATCCTGGGCAGGCGCGCAAGGTCATGAACGCGATCTGGTCGCTGGGACAGGCAATGTTCACCAAGTGCATTGTCGTGGTCGATGAAGATTGCGATGTGCAGGACTTGCGCGAGGTCGTGCTGCGCGCCTTCAACAATATCGATCCCGAACGCGACATCCAGTTCACCCTGGGGCCGGTCGATTCCCTGGACCACGCCTCGCGGCTGCCCGACTTCGGCTCCAAGATGGGCGTCGATGCCACCCGCAAGTGGCCCAGTGAGGGCTTTGCCCGGCCATGGCCGGATGAGATCACGATGGACGCCGCCACCAAGGAAAAAGTGGATCGCATGTGGAAGAGCCTGGGGATCGACTGAATGACGAATGCAGAACGCGCAGAATGAAGAATTCAGAATCCGGTCCTTTTTGCGCCGGCATTCTGCATTCTTCATTCTGCATTATTCCTTCCATCATTCTGGACCCTTCGTTCGAGAGCTGTTCCGCACTTCCCTGCATCCAATTCTCCCCTCATCAGCATCGTTGTTACTAAAACATTTTGGGGGAACCACTATGCCGTGGAAGACAACGTTAGATCGGGCGGAAGAGGACAAGCGCGAGGGCAAGTCGCCCAGCACGCAGGCAGGCGAGTTCGTGCGCGAGGAGATGGAGCACGTCCGTAGCGGCAAGCACGGCGCGCGCAACACCAAGCAGGCAATCGCGATTGGGCTCTCCAAGGCGCGGCGCGCGGGCGTGGACCTGAAGCCGCCGCAATCAGGCCAGGCAAGCGAGAAAACGCGCAAGTCGGCGGAGAGCGCCTATCGCAAGGGCCAGAGCGGGCGGAAAACGGTGTCGCGCAAACGGTCGCGGGCGACGGAAGGCGCCCTAAAGCGCGAAGGACATTCGGCTGCTTCGCGGAAAAACCTCAGCCGGCAAGCCAAGTCCGCCGCCAACAAGCGCTCGGCAGCTTCGCGCAGCCGTTCCGCAAAAAAGGCGGCACGCACCCGTCAACGGGAGAGGAAAGCGGCATAATCGGCGGTTCTGCGGCTCCTGTCGCGGGGCGACGTTGGTGAAGGCTGCCCCTCAGCAGTTCGCAACCATGCCTCGCCGGCCGCGCGACGCGCGCGTGACCTGCGAAGCGTGCGCCGTGGCGTGGGTCAGGTCGTACAGCGTGGTGTGTTCCAGGAATTCAAGGTAGCCGTCGCGAACCTTTGCCCAGTGCGCGTGCGCTGCGCAGGAATTGTCGTCACGGCACTTGTGATCGCCGCGAAGGAGGCATTGCGGCCACTGGGACGGACCTTCGAACAGGCTTACCACGTCGATCAGGTGGATGGCGTCGGCGGGGCGGAGCAGCATGTATCCGCCTCCAGCGCCCCGCGTTGCCAGCACCAGCCCGGCATTGCGCAGGGAAAGCATGATCTTCGCCAGGTAGTGCTGGGGCACTCCCGCGGATTTTGCCAACTCGCGGCCCAGGAGGGCATCACCGCGCGAGAGCTGCGCCAGTTGCGCCAGGGCGCGCAGTGCATACTCGGAAGTCGCTGAAAGCATTGTCGACCTCTTGATGTCAATGTCCTCTTCTACGCTCCCGCGTACGGTCGCGATGTGACCGCTGTCACGGTCGGAAGTGACAACCGTCGATTCCGGAAGCGCCGGGCCACCCGGTACATCCAACAGATGTGACCGCGCAAGAAATCCTGCTCCACCATGGGCACCGGCCGTGGCCGCTGCCCCGGCGGCCGTGGATCATGCGCCAGCAATGGAATTGGCTGTTGTTCGCGCATTGGGCGTTGCCGCCGGAAGCGCTGCGTCCGCTGGTTCCGGGCGAACTTGCGCTCGATATCTTCGAGGGCCGCTGCTGGGTGGCGGTGACACCGTTTCATCTGTCCGGCCTGCGTCCCCCAGGCCTCAGCTTCGGCGGCCTTTCTTTCCCCGAACTCAACGTGCGCACTTATGTAACCCTCGACGGCAAGCCGGGCGTCTACTTCTTCAGCCTCGATGCCGGATCCGTCATGGCGGTATTCGGGGCTCGGACCATCTACGCTCTTCCCTACTTTTATGCGCGCATGAAGATTGAGCACGACGGCGATGCGGTGCGCTACCAATGCCGGCGCTCGCACTTAGGGAACGTTGCGGAGTTCCAGGCCCACTATCGCCCGGTATCGCCGCCGCGCACCTCGATGCCGGGAACGCTGGAGCATTTCCTCAGCGAGCGCTATTGCCTGTATGCGGTGGAAGCCGGACGAATGTATCGAGCCCAGATTCACCATCTGCCATGGCCTTTACAGGGCGCCGAGGCGGAAATTTCCCGCAACACGATGGCCGCGGCGGCAGGAATAAGACTGCCGGACAGCACTCCGCTTCTGCACTTCGCCCGCGCCCTGGAAGTGCTGGTGTGGGCGCCGGAGAGGCTGAAGTAACTGTCTGCATCGGGATCGTCCCCTTCGGCCAACCATGAAAATGGTTGACGCGATGCCCTGATCGAGGGGGATTCGTGCTGAAGCCCCGCGCCGATTTACTTTGCAAATTGCCGGTTCAAAAATTACAAATGCTCTATGGCTCGTTCGCCCAGTTTCTGTGCAGTAATCCTCGCTGCGGGTGAGTCCACCCGGATGGGACGCGACAAGGCGCTGCTGCCGTGGCGCGGCTCCACCTTCCTGGGCGGCGCGATGGATGTGCTTTCACCGGTCACCGAGATGGTCATCGTGGTCGCCGGAAAGAACGCGCCTCAACTCGAGCCGCTGGTGGATGCCGCGGGAGCGTACCTGGTTGTTAATCGCGAACCGGAGCGCGGCCAGTTCAGCTCTCTTCGCCTGGGATTGCAGGCCGTACTCAACTACGGTCGCGATGCGGCGATCGTCGCCCTGGTCGATCGCCCGCCCGCAGCCCCGGCAACCGTCGCAACCTTGAAGCAACGATTTCGAGATCGCGTCGGCGATGGCGTCTGGGCGGTGGTTCCGCGCCATGGCGACCGTAATGGACATCCTTTCATCGTCGGACGCGAGATGATCCACGCATTTCTCTCCGCGCCGCAGACGGCGACCGCGCGCGAGGTCGAGCACGCCCACCAGCAGCACATCGAATACGTACCCGTCGACGATCCTCTGGTAGTCTTGAATGTCGATACTCCTGACGACTACCGGCGGATCACCAGCGGATGAGCACTCCAAAATCCAGTCAGCCAGCTTCCCTGCCGGCCTGCGCCGAGGAGTTCATTGCGTCCGTGCTTCGGTTGGAGCCGCAAATCGCTGTCTTCGACTGCGATGGCACCCTCTGGCGCGACAATTCCGGCGAATTGTTCTTTTACTGGGAGATGGATCGCGGGCTGGTGGATGCCGCCGTCCGTCAATGGGCGCGGGCGCGCTACGACGACTACCTGGCCGGTCGCGTCGGCGAAGAACAGATGTGCGGCGAGATGGTCACCATCAACCAGGGCGTTGCCTGTGCAGTGCTGGACCGCGCCGCAAACGAGTTTTTCCCCACCCACATCGCGCCGGGGATCTTTCCTGAAATGCTGGAGCTCACGCGACGCCTGAGCAAATCCGGCTGCCAGCTGTGGGCCATCTCTTCCACCGCCGACTGGGTAATCCGGCCGGGAGCGGAGCTCTTTGGAATTCCCTTCGAGCGCGTCATCGCCGCCTGCGTCGATAATGAAAACGGCAGTTGCACCGGCCGCCTGGTCCGTGTTCCCACTGACGAGCTGAAAGCCTCCGCCATCCACGAACTGCTGCCGCGCACGCCCGATGCCGTCTTCGGCAATTCCCTGCACGATCTTGCCATGCTGGAGTTAGGACACCATGCCTTCGCCGTGAATCCCAATCCTGAGCTGGAACAAGAGGCACGCCGGCGCGGCTGGACCGTCTATCACCCGGGCAGCTGACGGGCGCGAGAAGAGTGTTGCGGCGGAATTGATTCCGCCGACTGAGACGACCATCCCGGTAGCCCCAGCCGCCGAACTGCCGGCCACCAGCTACAATTCCTCCATGTACTCTCCCCAGGTGTTGGACCACTTCGAGCATCCCCGCAACGTCGGCGAACTCGCCGATGCCAATGCTGTCGCGCAATTGGAAAATCCTGCGTGCGGCGACGTGCTGAAGCTGTGGTTGCGGGTAGAAGAAACTCGCATCGTGGGAGCCAGCTTTCGCGCCAAGGGATGCGTCCCCGCGATCGCCTGCGGGTCGGCATTAACGGAGATGATTTCCGGCCTCACGCTGAGCCAGGCGCGCGCCGTGCGCCGCATCCAGTTGGTCCTGAAGCTGGGAGGACTGCCCACCGCGTCGTTGCACGCCAGCCATCTCGCCATCGACGTGTTGGGAAAAGCCCTGAGCCAGATTCCGGGCCGGCAGTGACTCCTGGCCCCTAGCCCCTATAATGCTTCCGTGGGGTTCTCCTACTTTCATTACGCCAAGACCGTATTCCGTCCCGCCGGGTTGGAATCGGTGTTTCTCTTTGTCACCTCGACCTGCAACTCGCTTTGCCGCACTTGCTTTTACTGGGACGAACTCAACCAGGGACGCGATCTGACCTTCACGCAGTTGGAAACCCTCAGCCGCACCGCGCCCAAGTTTCACAAGCTCTGGATTTCCGGCGGCGAGCCTTTCATGCGCAAGGAACTGGCGGAGATCATCGAGCTGTTCTACGTCAACAACGGCGTGCGGCACGTCAACCTGCCGACCAACGGCCTGCTGCCGGCCAAGGTTGATACCGTCATCTCTGCCTTGCTCGAGCGCTGCCCCGAACTGGTGATCGACCTGAATTTCTCGCTCGATGGCCTCGCCAACACCCACGATGCCATTCGCGGCGTGCCCAATAATTTTCAGAAGACACTCGCCACCATGGACTTCGCGGCGCAAAAATGGCACGGCGTCCGGCGACTGCGCCGCAACGTGGTCACCTGCGTGACCTCGGAAAATTATCGCGAGCTGGTCGAGCTTGGCCTGAAGATGATGCGTGAGAGCGACAGCGACGGCCATTACTTCGAGATCATCCGCGGCAACCCCATGGATGCCTCCCTCAAGCGCCTGCCGCGCGAGCAGCTGGTGGCCCTGCACCGGAAGCTGATGTGGTTCCATGAACGCTATGCCGATCGCCTGTTCGCGCACCTGCCCGCGGTGCCGCGCGCGCTGGCCCGGGCCTACTACCTGGGAAACATAAAGTTTCACTTCGACATTCACCAGCAAAACCATTACAGCAACAAGGCTTGGCCCATGGCCTGCACTGCCGGCCAGAGCACCGTCGTGATCGACCACGACGGCCACTTCCGCGCCTGCGAGCTGCGTCCCAAGCTCGGCCGCCTGCAGGATTTCGATTTCAACTTATCCGCCGCGCTGGGCTCATCGCAGATGCAGGAAGAGGTCAAAGCAATTCCTGGCGCCAAGTGCTGGTGCACTCATTCCTGCTGGATTCATTCCTCGTCGAAATTCAGCCCCCAGGTATTGTTGTTCCATATTCCGTGGGCGTACTTGAAATCGCGCTGGGAACGGCTGCCGCAAACCGAGGTCGCGGAAATGGAACAGTTCCTGGTGAGCGATGCACCGCTGTCCGTTGGCAGCTCGTAGCTGGTCGCTGGCAGCTCGAGCGTCAGTCTGCCCGGCTACCATTTGCGAGCTACTCAATGATCCATGACTTCGCATACGCCATGCCGCATCGTCTCGCTCCAACCCAGCGCGACGGTGATCATCGACTGCTTGGGTCTTCTCGACCGGGTTGTCGCCTGCACCCGCTACTGCGCCGATGTCTGCCCCGACGCCGCAACCGGCCGCATCATCGTGGCCGATTCCTGGACCGCGCAGTCGGCCGAGATCCTGGCCGCCAAGCCGGATCTGGTGATCGCATCCGTTCCCTACCAGGAAAAAGCCGTCATCGAAATCCTGAAAGCGGGTGTGCGCTTTCTAGGGTTCGCGCCCCGCACCCTGGTCGATATCTACGGCGACATTGGCGCCATTGCCGGCATACTCGGCGCGCCCGAGCGTGGCGCGGAGGTCATCGCCAGGATGCAGGCCGACATCTCGGCCATTGCCTCGCAGGCAAGCGGAACGCGTCTGCGAGTCTATTGTGAAGAATGGGGCAAGCCGTTGATCCACTCGCAGCCCTGGGTGGCGGAACTGGTGCAGGCCGCCGGGGGCGAGTTCATTGGCGCACCCGGCAAGCAGACAACTCCGCAGCAGGTCGCGGAAGCGCAGCCCGATGTGATCGTCGCCGCCTGGTGCGGCGCCGGCGACCGTGTCCCGCTGGAAAAAATCGTACGCGAACGTCATTGGCAGGAGCTGCCCGCCGTCCGCCATGGACGCGTGTTCTGCATCCGCGACGAACTGCTCAATACTCCCGCGCCCACCCTGGTCGGCGGCCTGCGCGCGCTGGCGCATGCCATCAATCCAAGATTGTTTTCAAACGCCGATGGGATTCGGCCCCTAGCCACTAACTACTAGCCACTAGCCACTGCTTTCCGCTTTAATAACGGTATGAGTCCTACCGCCAAACCGACTGACGTGGTGCGGGAAGTGGATGAGGCGGCACGCTCGGCACCCAGCGCAGACGCGCTCATGAAATCCATCTGCGAGCGGCTGCACCAGCGCATGCTCAAGTACAACTGGGTCGGCTTCTACATGATCCATGAAGATGGTGGCGAGCGCGTGTTGCAACTGGGGCGCTTCGTCGGCAGCATGACGCCGCACACCCGCATTCAACTCAACCAGGGCATCTGCGGCGCCGCCGCCTCCACCGGCAAGACGGTGGTGGTGGACGATGTCAACAGCGATCCCCGCTATCTCGCCTGCTCGCTCGAAACCAAGTCGGAGATCGTCGCGCCCATATTCGTGCGTGGTCAAGTGGTGGGCGAGATCGACATTGACAGCCACTTCCCCGCCGCCTTCAACGCCGACGATCGCAAGCTCGTGGAGCATTGCGCCGCGCTGGTCGGACGCGCGCTTGAGACCCACGGATGAGTCGCACCGTCACCGGCCACACGGGTCGCGGCAGTCCGATCAAACGCGTTGCCGCCGCCTTCATCCTGCAGCACGACAAAATTCTCGTCTGCCAGCGCACACGCCATCAACCCTTTCCTTTGAAATGGGAGTTCCCCGGCGGCAAGATCGAGCCGGGAGAGCAACCGCGGGACGCGCTGCGCCGCGAACTGGAAGAAGAACTCGGTATCGATGCCCGCATCGGTGACGAGGTCCGCCGCATTCAGCACACCTACTCGCGAGGCGGGACCGTCGAGCTGCGCTTTTTCCTGGTGCAGGAATATGACGGCGAAATCGAGAATCGCATCTTCAAGGACGTGCGCTGGGTCTCCCGCCAGGAACTTCCCGACTACGATTTCCTGGAAGCCGACGCCGGGCTGGTGCAGGAAATCGCCGCAGGCGCAATTCTCTAGCATTCTGCAATCGGTTTGACACGCAATGAAAGACAGAAAAAAGGCCAGCCTCGCGGCCGGCCTAAGTTGTAACTACAACCTTCCAGAAGATGTTCTCTAGAAGATAAACTTGCCCCCGATCTCCAACCGTCGACGGCTGAGACCGTTTTCGATTGAAGCTGCAACGCCATTCCCGTTGGTGTTGCGCACCGTCGATCCCAGGGTGGGGGTGGAAGTGAGACCCGTGATGCTGGCCAGCGAGTTGCCCGGGATGCCCAGGTACTGATGGTTCATGACGTTAAACGCCGTGGCTCGCAATTGAAAAGACATCCGCTCGTTGATCTTGGTGTTCTTCGACATTGCGAAGTTCATGGCGTGGATCGGCTGGCCATTCAGCGAATTCCGTGCCATCCCCCCGAACGGGGTGCCTAACACCTTCGCCGCCAGGGAATTGTTGACGATCCAGTGCACACTGGAGTTGCTCACCGGGCTCGTGCAAACTCCACTGGTGGTGCTGCACGACGATGCGTTGAACAGCGCGGTAGCTCCACCGACAGGCGTGTAGTAGACGCCCACGGTGTTCAACGGTGCCGCCGGATTCGACAGGATCGGCCGGCAGGCATCGGTGCTGGTGCTGAAGTAGCCTGAAGGATCGCACAGGCTGGGCAGCTGTGCTACGCCGCCCGTCGGGGTCGTGTTTGCGTTTCCAAAAGCGATTGCTTGGGTTTCCAGTTCGTTGTACGGCTGGCCGGTCGAGTACCGATAGGACAGGTCCGGCTGCCAACCGCCCAGAATTTTGCCCAGGAATCCATGCTCGCCCCTGAAGAACGGCATTTCATACACCATCGTAAGACCGACGGTGTGGCGATAGTCGTAGTTGCTGTTGGCGCGCTCCCCACGTGAGACGTCAAACGGATTCTGTGGAGCCGACAACAAGCCGGCCGCGGTCGTGCTGAACACTTCGCTGGCGTTGTCGATGTTGTGGGCCCAGGTATACGACAGCGTTCCG